>NZ_CP088020.1:0-300000 GCF_021049245.1 Radiobacillus kanasensis
TTGGAAAATATAGCTGAGCTATGGTCTAGCACACTTCAATCCATCCAAGAAAAAATAAGCAAGCCTAGCTATGATACATGGTTAAAAAATACGAAGGCGGATTCATTGGAGGATGATACGCTTATTATTTCCGCTCCAAATGAATTTGCAAGAGACTGGCTAGAGAGCAGATATACAACGCTTATTTCTGATGCCTTATTCGAAGTGACAGGTGCCAGACTGAAGACGAAATTTATTATTCCAGAAATCGAAAGTGACATTGATCAAGTGAAGCCAACAAAGAAAAAAGCACCTGATCAAACTTCTGTACAAGCTAGCAATGATTCTCCTAAATCTATGCTTAACTCTAAATATACGTTTGATACATTCGTCATTGGTTCTGGAAATAGATTTGCACATGCCGCATCTTTAGCTGTTGCAGAAGCTCCAGCCAAGGCGTACAATCCGCTGTTCATTTACGGCGGCGTAGGGCTAGGAAAAACTCACTTAATGCACGCAATTGGCCATTATGTTTTGGATCATAATCCGTCTGCTAAAGTCGTCTATTTATCATCTGAAAAGTTTACGAATGAGTTTATTAACTCCATCCGAGACAACAAAGCGGTTAATTTTCGCAATAAATATCGAAACGTAGATGTTCTACTAATTGATGATATTCAATTTCTAGCAGGAAAAGAACAAACACAAGAAGAGTTTTTCCATACGTTTAATACCCTTCATGAAGAAAGTAAGCAAATTGTTATATCTAGTGATCGTCCTCCAAAAGAGATTCCTACATTAGAGGATCGTCTTCGTTCTCGTTTTGAATGGGGATTGATTACAGATATAACTCCACCGGATTTAGAGACAAGAATTGCGATCTTACGGAAAAAAGCACGAGCGGAAGGTCTTGATATTCCGAATGAGGTTATGCTTTATATTGCAAATCAAATCGACACAAACATTAGAGAATTAGAAGGTGCCCTTATCCGCGTGGTCGCCTACTCTTCTTTAATCAATAAGGATATCGACGCATCGCTTGCAGCTGAGGCATTAAAAGATATTATTCCTAGTTCTAAGCCTCGTGTTATTACTATTCCAGCAATTCAAGAAGTTGTTGGGGAAAAATATAATGTGAAACTAGAGGAATTTGTTGCAAAGAAGAGAACGAAATCGATTGCTTTTCCTCGTCAGATTGCTATGTACCTATCGAGAGAATTAACTGATTTTTCTCTTCCTAAGATAGGAGAAGAATTTGGTGGTAGAGATCATACAACCGTTATTCACGCACATGAAAAAATCTCCAAACTAATAAGTGAGGATCAATTATTACAACGAGATATCGAAGAAATTAAAGAAAGTTTAAAATCTTTTTAAGTTATCAACATGTGAATAGTGTGCAAAATAGATACAAACTATCAACACATTATCCACAAGTGTTTTTTGTGCGATAGCTTTATTCTTTATAAGTTATCCACATAATCACAGGCCCTATTACTATTACTACTATATTTTATTAATAATAAATATATATATGACTTCCTTTAGGAGGATTTTTATTTATGAAATTTGTTATCCAACGAGACCAATTAATGAATAGTGTTCAAGATGTAATGAAAGCCATCTCTTCTCGAACTACGATTCCTATATTAAGTGGAATTAAAATTGAAGTTTCCCATGAAGGAATAAAATTAACAGGAAGTGATTCAGATATTTCCATAGAATCTTTTATTCCTGTTGAAGAAAATGGAATGATTCATGTCGAACAAATTGAACCAGGAAGTATCGTGTTACAAGCGAAATATTTCCCTGAAATTGTTCGTAAGCTCCCACAAAAGACTGTAGAAATAGAATCAGATGCCAATCTACAAGTTACGATTCGCTCTGGAAGTGCAGAATTCCATTTAAATGGGTTAGATGCAGAGGAATATCCTCAATTGCCACAGCTTCATACAGAAAATAGCTTTGAAATTGCTTCTGATTTATTAAAAGGATTAATTAAACAAACTGTGTTTGCAGTTTCTACCATTGAGACTCGCCCTATTTTAACAGGGGTAAACATGAGCATTGAAGATGGATCGTTAAGCTTCGTGGCAACAGATAGTCACCGGTTAGCATCTAGGAAAATCCCACTTCAATCAGAGGAAGCCTTACCGCAGATCTCTAGTGTTGTCGTCCCTGGAAGAAGCTTAATTGAATTGAATAAAATCATTGAAGATTCTCAGGATAGCATCGAAATCAGTGTCACTGAAAATCAAATTCTATTCCGGACCCAACATGTTTTCTTCTTATCTAGATTATTAGATGGGAATTACCCAGAAACGTCTCGTTTGATTCCTGAGCAAAGCAAAACTATTGTGCATAGTCCAACAAAAGAGTTGTTGCAAGCCATTGATCGTGCTTCTTTACTAGCAAAAGAAAGTCGAAACAATGTGGTTCGCTTCCAAACAAAGGATGGGAATCAAGTAGAGATTAGTAGTAACTCACCAGAGGTTGGAAAGGTGGAAGAAGAAATTACAGCGAAATCAATTGATGGCGAAGAGTTAAAAATTTCATTTAGTGCTAAATACATGATGGATGCACTAAAAGCAATTGATAGTGATCAAGTGAAAATTGAATTCACCGGTGCGATGCGTCCATTTATTATTCGCCCGATTGACAATGACCAAATTCTCCAACTTATCTTGCCGGTTCGTACGTATTAACCAAAAGACTCTTATCGTTTCCGATAGCGATAAGAGCTTTTCTTTTTTTCATATCCAAACAAAATTGTGTTTTTTATTCCCTTTATTCCAAGGGTCTTTTCGCATAGTTTGTTGAGATTTTTCGTCTGAACTTGTTTCTTAGATTAGAAATAAAACTTCACCAAATTATGAAAAATATTAGCTTAGCGTAGGCAGAATGTGGAGACTCCTGCGGGAAAGCACGAGGTGAAAGCCCCGCAAGAAGTGGGTTTCTTCTGAGGAGATTGAGGCCGTGCCCGCGGAAAGCGGAACATTCTGCCGGAGCGATGCAATAAGTTGAACCTAGAGAAGAGAAGAATTTAACAATAAAGTTTCAGTCTCAATTTAAATCAACTAATTTAGTTAAGAATAAATTTTTGAAAAGAAACAATCTTTTTTAGACACCTATCTCAAAAACAATGTAATAAAACACTGTTTTCTTGGATTTCTTTCTTTATTGTGAAATCTTTAGTAAAATAAAAGGAAGGCTAAAAAATAAGGTGATACGAAATGAATGAAAAAATTGAAATTCATACTGAATATATTCCGTTAGGCCAATTTTTGAAATTGGCTAATATTTTGGAGTCAGGCGGAATGGTCAAAATGTTCTTAGCGGAGAACGGTGTTTTCGTTAATGATGAATTTGAAAACCGCAGAGGAAGAAAGCTTTATCCTGGAGACACGGTAAAAGTGGAAGGGGTAGGCACCTTTCAAGTCGTACAACAATAATTGGAAAGGGTAAGAGTATGCACATTCGCCAATTAACCCTTAAGCATTATCGGAATTATGAGCAACTAGATGTGACATTTGATGACAAGATTAATGTCATTATCGGGGAAAATGCTCAAGGAAAAACAAATTTGATGGAAGCTATCTATGTACTTGGATTCTCTAAATCTCACCGTACTCCAAGAGATAAAGAATTGATTCAATGGGACGCAGAATATGCTAAAATAGAAGGTAGTGTGTTTAAGAGAAATCGCACCTTTCCCTTAGAAATTATCTTTTCTTCAAAAGGAAAAAAGGCAAAGCTTAATCATATCGAACAAAGAAGATTAAGTGATTATATTGGTGCATTAAATATTGTCATGTTTGCACCTGAGGATTTAAACCTTGTAAAAGGAAATCCACAAATCCGAAGGCGGTTTATTGATATGGAAATTGGCCAAGTGCAGCCTGTGTACATTCATCATCTCGGCCAATATCAAAAGATATTAAAACAACGAAACTTTTTATTGAAAGATCTTCAGCGCAATCAAAAAGGTGATCGTACGATGCTTCACGTTCTTACGGATCAGCTCATTGAGCATGCTGCTGTTATCATAGAGAAACGTTTTTTGTTTTTAGAATTGTTAAGAAAATGGGCACAGCCCATTCATCAAGGGATTAGTCGTGGATTGGAAAACTTAGAAATTAGGTATCAATGCTCGGTTGATGTATCAGAAAGCCATAATAAGGAAAAAATATCTAGTATATTTTCAGAAAAGTTTAAAGAAGTCGAATCGCGAGAGGTGGAACGAGGAAATACATTAATTGGTCCACATCGAGATGATTTGGCCTTTTATGTCAACGAAAAAGATGTTCAGACATATGGCTCTCAAGGACAGCAACGAACAACAGCATTATCGTTAAAGCTAGCGGAAATAGAACTGATTCATAGTGAAGTTGGCGAATATCCAATTTTACTTTTAGATGATGTATTAAGTGAATTGGATGATTACCGGCAATCTCATTTGCTCGATACTATTCAAGGGAAAGTTCAAACCTTTGTTTCAACAACCAACGTGGATGGTATCAATCATGCAACACTTAATAAAGCGGAAATTTTCCGAGTGGAAGATGGAAAGATCATTGGATAGAGCGGAGGATTTTAATGTTTATCCATATTGGAAGTGATCATGTCATTCAATCAGAAGACGTTATTGCTATTATAGATTATCAAATTGTATCGTCTTCCACGATTAATGAAGAAATGCTAGTTAATCAAAAAAAAGCAGATAATGTCCAAAACAGTTTAGACGAAGCGATTAAGTCGATTGTGATTACGAAGGACGCCATTTATTATAGTCCCCTATCTGTTCTGACATTAAAGAAACGAACTAGTATGATTTCGACGATTAGCAAACTAGAAAACTACACGGAGTTATTTGAAGAATAATTTGCGGCAATCCGTTTGGTATATAGAAATTTTAAGTTAGAAAATACTTCTAAAAATGTGGGTGAAAGATATGTCGATGGAAGAGAAAATTCAAACAGAACAAGCCTATGATGAAAGTCAGATACAAGTACTAGAAGGGTTAGAAGCAGTTCGTAAACGCCCTGGTATGTATATTGGTTCGACAAATGAAAAAGGGCTCCACCACTTAGTATGGGAAATTGTAGACAACAGTATTGATGAAGCACTAGCTGGGTACTGTGACCATATTCAAGTCGTCATTGAAAAGGATAACAGTATTACGGTTATCGATAACGGGAGAGGAATCCCGGTTGGAACTCATGAAAAAACAGGAAGACCAGCTGTAGAAGTGATCATGACTGTTTTACACGCTGGGGGAAAATTTGGCGGCGGAGGTTATAAAGTATCTGGGGGACTACACGGAGTTGGTGCATCGGTTGTTAATGCCCTTTCTATAAAGCTAGAAGTATTTGTTCATCGTGATGGACATATCCATTATCAAAGCTTTTCTCGCGGGATTCCGGACGAAGACCTAAAAATTGTCGGTGATACAGAAGTAACTGGGACGCGAACACACTTTATTCCAGATACAGAAATTTTCTCTGAAACAACGGAGTATAACTATGATACATTAGCAAATCGTTTGAGAGAGCTTGCATTCTTAAACAAAGGGTTAGCTATATCCATCGAAGATAAACGAAACGATTCTGAAGCCCAAAAGTTTTATTATGAAGGTGGAATTAAATCTTACGTTGAGCATCTTAATCGTACTAGAGAGGTTTTACACGAACCATTTTATGCGGAAAAAGAAGAAGATAACATTAACGTAGAAGTGGCTCTTCAATATAATGATGGTTTTGCTAGTAATATATACTCGTTTGCCAATAATATTCACACCTATGAAGGTGGAACGCACGAGTTTGGCTTTAAAACGGGTTTAACACGTGTCATAAATGACTATGCACGAAAAAATCATTTATTCAAAGAAAATGACCCGAATTTAACAGGTGATGACGTTCGAGAGGGCTTAACTGCCATTGTTTCGATTAAACATCCAGATCCGCAATTCGAAGGACAAACGAAAACAAAGCTTGGAAACAGTGAGGCTAGAACGATTACAGACTCGGCATTTAGTGAGCTTTTCTCTAAATTCCTATTTGAAAATCCGGATACAGCTAAAATTGTTGTAGAAAAAGGGTTGATGGCATCACGTGCACGTATCGCTGCGAAAAAGGCGAGAGAATTAACACGTCGTAAAGGTGCTTTGGAGATTTCAAACTTACCAGGAAAACTAGCAGACTGTTCCTCTCGAAATGCGGCAATTAGTGAACTGTATATCGTAGAGGGTGACTCTGCAGGTGGTTCTGCAAAACAAGGTCGTGATCGTCACTTCCAAGCAATTTTACCTTTACGTGGAAAGATTCTAAATGTAGAGAAAGCAAGACTAGATAGAATCTTATCGAACAATGAAATTCGTACGATTATTACAGCACTCGGTACAGGGATTGGGGAAGACTTTGATATAAGTAAAGCGCGATATCATAAAATCGTCATCATGACAGATGCCGACGTAGACGGTGCACATATCCGTACGTTGTTGTTAACCTTCTTCTATCGCTTCATGCGCCCACTGTTGGAGCATGGGTATGTCTATATCGCACAGCCACCTCTTTATAAGGTTCAACAAGGGAAGGCTGTTCACTATGCTTATAACGATAAAGAGCTGGATAGATTAATCGAAGAGCTTCCGAAGGCTCCAAAGCCAGGCTTACAACGTTATAAAGGTCTAGGTGAAATGAATGCGACCCAATTGTGGGAAACAACCATGGATCCAGAGTCAAGAACGTTACTACAAGTTGGCTTAGAAGATGCTATGGATGCCGATCAAATTTTTGACATGTTGATGGGAGATAAAGTAGAACCGCGAAGAAACTTTATTCAAGACAATGCTCAATATGTGAAGAATTTAGACGTATAAAAGGATGTTCAAAAAGTCCGGTAATCAAAGCTGTGCCGTCTAAACTGTAAAGAAGGCTGGCGATTGACGAACGGAAGGAGGAAAAGCCTTAGTCTGCACTTATACTTACATCCTATGATGTGTATAAGAGTATGTGCTCCTGCGCTTTTTATCCTCCTTTTTGAAACAGACAATAAAAGCTCAGAAGATAGAACAAGTTGATGAAAATGTGAAATAGAGATAGGTGAACATCGTGTGGGAAAAGCCCCTCATAATGTTATCCGTTCGTTTTTTCTCTTCCTCACCCAATAGGAGGTATTCGTATGGTCGACCAAAATCGTCCACAAGTTCAAGAAATTAATATCGGTCAAGAGATGAGAACGTCCTTCCTTGACTATGCGATGAGTGTTATCGTTTCCCGTGCTCTCCCGGATGTTCGTGATGGACTTAAGCCTGTACATCGTAGAATTTTATATGCGATGAACGATTTAGGAATGCACGCGGATAAAGCCTATAAAAAATCTGCCCGTATTGTTGGGGATGTTATCGGTAAGTACCACCCACACGGTGATTCAGCGGTTTACGAAGCGATGGTGCGTATGGCCCAGGACTTCAGTTATCGCTATATGCTAGTGGATGGACATGGAAACTTCGGTTCTGTTGATGGGGACCCAGCAGCAGCCATGCGTTATACAGAAGCTAAGATGTCTAAAATCTCGATGGAGTTACTGCGAGATATCAATAAAGATACCATTGATTATCGGGATAACTATGATGGTTCAGAACGGGAACCATCTGTTCTTCCATCTCGTTTTCCAAATCTGTTAGTGAACGGTGCTTCTGGAATTGCGGTTGGAATGGCAACTAACATTCCGCCCCATAATCTAAGCGAAACGATCGATGCGGTTCTTGCTGTTAGTAAGGATCCAGATATAACGATTGATGAATTAATGGAAAGCTATATCTTTGGCCCAGATTTCCCAACTTCGGGACAAATTTTGGGTCGAAGCGGTATTCGAAAAGCATTTGAAACTGGAAGAGGTTCGATTACCATCCGTGCGAAAACAGAAATTGTGGAGCATGCGAATGGAAAGTCTACTATTCTGGTTACGGAATTACCTTATCAAGTAAACAAAGCGAGGCTTGTAGAGAAAATAGCGGAGCTAGCTCGCGATAAAAAAATTGATGGAATCACCGATTTGCGAGATGAATCGGATCGTAATGGTATGCGTGTAGTTATTGAACTACGTCGCGATGCAAACCCGAATGTGATCTTAAATAATTTATATAAGCTAACTTCCTTACAGTCTACTTTCGGGATTAATATGCTGGCATTAGTTGACGGACAACCGAAAGTTTTAAACTTAAAACAAGCGTTACAGTACTATTTAGATCATCAAAAGGTTGTCATCCGTCGCCGTACAGAATATGAATTAAAGAAGGCAGAAGCGAGAGCTCATATTCTTGAAGGTTTACGGATTGCTTTAGATCATTTAGATGAAGTAATTGCACTCATTCGCCAATCGAAAACAACTGATATTGCTCGAGAAGGTTTAATGACGAGATTTGATCTAAGTGAAAAGCAAGCTCAAGCAATCTTAGATATGCGTCTCCAACGTTTAACTGGTTTAGAGCGTGAAAAGATTGAAGAAGAATATCAAGAGCTTAAAAAACTAATTGCTGAATTGAAAGCCATTTTAGCAGATGAAGAAAAAGTCTTAGAAATTATTCGTGAAGAGCTCACGGAATTACGGGACCGTTTCGGAGATGATCGCCGAACAGAGATTGTAATTGGTGGAACAGACTTCATTGAAGATGAAGACTTAATTCCTGTAGAAAATATTGTCATTACACTTACTCACCAGGGCTATGTGAAGCGGCTACCTTCTTCCACTTATCGTGCACAACGTCGAGGTGGACGAGGTGTACAAGGAATGGGTACGAATGAGGATGACTTTGTCGAGCATCTTGTATCAGCTTCCACACATGATACGATTCTTTTCTTTACGAATAAAGGAAAAGTGTATCGTGCGAAAGGATATGAAGTACCAGAGTTTAGTCGTACCGCTAAAGGAATCCCAATTATTAATTTGTTAGAAATTGAAAAAGATGAATGGATCAATGCTGTGATTACAGTTGAAGAATTCGTCGATGATTGGTTCTTGTTCTTTACGACAAAACATGGGGTATCGAAACGTACTGCCTTGAGTCAGTTTGGTAATATTCGAAAAGGTGGTCTAATCGCCTTAAATCTTCGAGAAGATGATGAACTTATTTCAGTTAAACTGACTGATGGTACGAAGCATATTATGATTGGAACGCAAAATGGTTACCTAATTCGTTTCCCAGAAGACCAAATTCGATCCATGGGTCGTACAGCTGCTGGGGTTAAAGGAATCTCCTTACGTGGCGATGATAAAGTCGTATCGATGGAAATCATTGAAGATGGCTTACAAGTATTAAACGTAACGGAAAACGGATATGGGAAAAGGACTCCAGCCTCTGAGTATCGTATAACAAATCGTGGTGGTAAAGGAATATTCACTTCCCATATTACAGATAAAACAGGCAAGATTGTTGCAGTAAAAGCTGTAACAGGAGAAGAAGATATCATGATCATTACGGTGTCTGGTGTCTTAATTCGTATGCCGGTTGAGAGTATTTCGGTAACGGGAAGAAATACACAAGGTGTACGATTAATTCGATTACAAGAGGAAGAAAGAGTTGCAACCGTTGCTCGTATTGATACGGATGAGGAAGAAGAAATAGAAAATGAAGAGGAACTACAAACAGAAGAATAAACACCTTCCTTCTGATTAAGCTGCTAACCCCTGCTGAATCAAGCAGGGGTTTTCTATAGAAACTTTTTCGCATAGTTTGTTGGTTTGTTGCTATTTATATAGACTGCGACATAAGTGGTGAAGCTATATGCCGACGCTCCGGCAGAATACTCCGCTTTCCGCGGGCACGGCCTCAATCTCCTCGGAAGAAACCCACTTCCTGCGGGGCTTTCACCTCGTGCTGTTCCCGCAGGAGTCTCCGTATTCTGCCTACGCTGATGGGATCTTTCTTCAGAAGGGAAGTGGATTTTTCAAAACTCGATTCACTCTTTTTATCGTATCCTTTATCTTGATTTGACCTTCATTTCGATGATAAATCTCTTTGTGAAGATTTTTATCTAGTCCTCTTGTTATGGCATGTTGATTGGAGTGGAGGGCTGTCGACTCCTGCGGGAAAAGCAACAGTCGAAGACCCCAAAAGATGCACCTGCGTCTTCTAGTAACGCTTCGAAGTAAGCTTCCTCGGTGCAAGGCAGCAAAGATGATTATTCGATGTATTAGCCTGGCTGAGGCGTTGCCCGCGGAAAGCGACAGCCCGCAGCGGAAATCAACATCGCGTGTATAACGAGCAGTTATTAAAAGGATAGTTTTTTGATTAACTATTTACGTCGCAATTTATATCAACTACTCATTTGAGTTCCATACTTGGAAAAGCAACATGTGGATTATAGTCCACTCTACAGGTTGAATGGTAAAACATTAAAAGGGGAGAAAGAACATGCTAGTTCATCCATCACAATTAGTTCCAGGTTGTTTGGTTGTTTCAGATGTAATGGGTAAAACCAATCGCCCTATTATCCCTAAGAATACAGCTCTTGATGAACAAACCATTCAATTTCTGCGTAAATTTTTAGTAGAAAAAGTGGAGGTTTCATCCCGATTGTCTTACGGTGCTCCTTTTATACCAAAAGAAGTCCTACCTGAAGATTCGGATAAGAAGGAAACAGAAAAGGCCGTGCAACCAGAGGAACCAAAAACCTTTGAAGACTTGTATTTTCAATCCGTTCGTGAGTTTAAGAAACTGTTCGAGGGATGGCAAAGTAGCCAAAGTATTGATATCAATAAACTGCGTAAATTTGTCTTACCTTTGTTTGAAAAAATAGATGATGTTGGCGACCAGCTTTACAAAATCCATCAATATTCTAATAAACAGGATTATTTTTACCATCATGCCGTAGCAACAGGAATTTTATCTGCTTATCTATCCAGACAGATGGGCTATCAAAAAGAATGGATCCAAATAGGGATTGCGGGATTTTTGGCTGATTGTGGGATGGCTAGAATTGATGAAGACTTAATAGGAAAGCAAGGTACATTCACGGATCGAGATCTAAAAGAAATGCAGAACCACCCTACTTTCTCTTATCGTTTAGTGGAAAAGATTGCTTCCTTATCTATGGGGGTTAAGCTAGCTGTATTACAGCATCATGAACGTCTTGATGGCTCTGGTTATCCATTGAAGGTAGATAAGTCTAAAATTCATCCTTACGCTACTATTATTGCGGTTTGTGATATGTATCATGCCATGACGTCTGAGCGTGTTCATCAACCGAAACAATCTCCATTTCTAGTGATTGAAAGAATGCATAGAGAACAGTTTGGTAAACTCGACCATGAAGCGTTGCGTGCCTTAATGAAGTGTTTGACTAGCTTTTCTATTGGGACAAAGGTTCGCCTTTCCAATCAACAAATAGGGGAAATTGTTTTTCTAGAAGAAAGTACTCCTACACGTCCAATGGTGCGTGTGAATGGGGAGATTATTACCTTGAAAAAGGATTTAAATTTATATATGGAGGAAATCCTCACTTAAGTGTCTTAGGACCCATTGCTTAATAAGTAACGGGTCCTTTATGTTACCTTTTTTCACTGCTGCTGATACAAAAATTCCCCTAGAAGGAAAGGAATTTTGTCTGCGGTTATTTTTAGAAATTCCTTTATGAATGGAAAATCTTCATTCGCTTTTGTATGGAGGAGGTCTCCCCACCATTCTGTTTCATACCGACAAATCATGCTAAGGTTGTACAACAATAAGTAATGGATCATGACTTCATCATATGTGTGATAGTAGTGACGTTTTATTGGGAAATAGTAAGCCATTTGTTCCCGATGTAATAACAACGGTCCCTTGGAAAGGGCCGGACGTGTTTGATGAAGTTGAACGTCATATAGCTTCTCTCTTTTTTGAATATCTATTTCTCCTAGATCTTTTTCTAACCTCGTTTTAAAGGTGTTTTCTGTTAGATGATAGTAATCTAGCAAGTACTCTGGAAACATTAATATATTTTCTTCTCTATCCCCTACTTTAACTAATGAGTGTTCTTGTCTAAGAAAATAAAACATGTCCGTCATTTCTGGAATGGAAGCAAAAAGCTGCTCCATATTACTTTTTTCCATGTTCACGTAATCCACATGAAACAAATACTTAGAAAAGTACGGGAATAATCCTTTTTGTTGAACTTTCACTTCGTCTTGTAAAAAGGAGTAATCTTGTTTTTTTCTTTTTCTCGTAGAAACACCATGAGCTAAGACAGCTGTATTTTCAGGGTACTCTGGTCTTTGGGTCAGTAAGCATGCCTTAATGAGATGAACCATTCCGTAAAACAACAAGATAGGCTGAACGGTTAAGGGAGATTGTTTTGCCGTTTGGTAAAAGGTATGGCCATGCTCTATATAATATAAAAATCGATAGCTATTTTGAAAACTATATGTATCTGCTTCTTCTATGTTTTGCTTTCGATAGGTTTTTTGTAAAAATTGTTGAGCTGTGCTAGCAGATTGTAAGTAGTGAACAAATTGTTCAATAGATGAAAATCCCATAATTACTCCTTTCCATGGATGTTAACGGTTCCTTTTATAAAAAATATAGTCAAACAATTCTGTATTCTTTTTAAAGGTAAGATAATGGTTGAAAAAGAAAATTGATTGAAGTATTGTAAATAACAATAAGTATCGGTATAGAACGTGTTAAGCCGTTTTTCTATTCTTATCTTAACCAACTTTTTTAAACCAAATAAGGAGGAGAATCATGAGGGAGGACAAATTTGCAAAGGAAGGTTTAACGTTTGATGATGTGCTTCTAGTTCCAGCTAAATCCGAGGTATTACCTCGAGATGTGTCGATTAAGACAAACTTATCTTCTAGACTACACTTAAACATGCCGCTAATTAGTGCAGGGATGGATACGGTCACAGAAGCTGAACTAGCTATTTCTATGGCTAGACAAGGCGGAATTGGTATCATTCATAAAAACATGTCGATTGAAGAGCAAGCAGAGCATGTAGATCGCGTAAAAAGGTCGGAAAGTGGAGTTATTACCAATCCATTCTTTCTAACGCCAGGTAACCAAGTGTTTGATGCAGAACACCTAATGGGTAAATTTCGCATTTCTGGTGTACCAATCGTGAACAATAAAGAAGAACAGGTTTTAGTTGGTATTTTAACAAACCGTGATTTACGCTTTATACAAGATTACTCCATCAAGATTTCCGAAGTGATGACAAGTGACAATCTTGTAACGGCACCGGTAGGAACCACCTTAGAAGAAGCTGGTGAGATATTACAAAAATATAAAATAGAGAAACTGCCATTAGTAGATAATCAGGGAGTATTAAAAGGGCTTATAACGATTAAGGATATTGAAAAAGTCATCGAATTCCCATATTCCGCAAAGGATGCACAAGGTAGACTTCTAGTAGGAGCTGCTGTAGGTGTAACAGCTGATGGAATGAAGCGGATTGAGAAGTTAGTGGAGGCGGGCGTTGACGTGTTAGTCATTGACACGGCACATGGTCACTCACAAGGTGTGATTGATTCTGTGAAAAACGTTCGCAAGCAATACCCTGAAATAGATATCATTGCGGGAAATGTTGCTACAGAAGAAGCGACAAGAGAATTGATTGAAGCGGGTGCCAATATTATAAAGGTTGGGATTGGACCTGGTTCCATTTGTACAACACGAGTCGTAGCTGGTGTTGGGGTACCACAAATTACAGCTGTTTATGATTGTGCTCGAGAAGCTAGTAAGCATGGTGTTCCTGTTATTGCCGACGGTGGAATCAAATATTCAGGTGACGTTGCCAAAGCACTAGCAGCTGGAGCGCATGCGGTTATGTTAGGAAGTCTGTTTGCAGGAGTTACGGAAAGCCCTGGTGAAACAGAAATCTTCCAAGGAAGAAGATATAAAGTGTATCGCGGAATGGGATCAGTTGCTGCTATGAAATCTGGTTCGAAAGACCGCTATTTCCAGGATACCGAAGACGAAGCGAAGAAGTTAGTTCCAGAAGGTATTGAAGGACGTGTTGCTTATAAAGGGCCACTAGCGGATACTATTCACCAACTTCTCGGGGGACTTCGCTCTGGAATGGGCTATTGTGGAGCCAAAGATTTGGAGTATTTGCGTAACAATGCACAATTTATTCGCATGACTGGTGCCGGATTACGAGAAAGTCATCCTCATGATGTCCAGATTACTAAAGAGTCTCCGAATTACTCGGTTTAATAGGTTTAAGCATAAAAGGAAAACTAGCATATCCAAGGGTATGTTAGTTTTTTTATTCCTTCTTTCAAAATGCTACAATTAATCTAAAAGAATAAATAAGGGAAATGAGGTGGAAAGAAATGTTCCTTCTACCAGATAACGATTGGAAACCTATTATCCAAGAAGAAATGGAGAAAGAGTATTTCCAGTCTTTAATGCAATTTTTGGAGGATGAATATCAAAATTATCCGGTGTACCCTAAGAAAAAACAGGTGTGGGAAGCTCTACGTTTAACAAGTCTTTCCGGTTGTAAAGTATGTATATTAGGGCAGGATCCGTATCATGGTCCAAACCAAGCACATGGTCTAAGTTTTTCTGTACAACCTGGACAAAAAACTCCACCCTCTTTACGAAATATGTTTAAGGAATTACAGGATGATCTGAATGTCCCTATTCCATCTGATGGCTATTTAGCGAATTGGGCTAAACAAGGGGTCCTTCTTTTGAATACGGTCCTAACGGTTCGTGATGGGGAGCCCTATTCACATCAAAAAAAGGGGTGGGAGACGTTTACGAACCGACTGATTGACGTATTAAATCAACAATCTGAACCGATCGTTTTTATATTATGGGGAAAACACGCTCAAGAAAAACAAAAGCGGATTGATATAGAGCATCATGATATCATCACCTCTCCACATCCAAGTCCATTATCCGCGAGAAGAGGATTTTTTGGCAGCAAGCCTTTTTCTAAAACAAATCAATTTTTAAAAGCTCGGAACGTAGCACCAATAGATTGGAGTCTATCAAGGGTACAATCTCGATAAGAAAAAAATCGCATTCCAGTCCCCTACAAAAGGAAGTTTCCCTTTCCTATTACGTGTGATAAAATAGCCTAGATGTAAACTATTATTGGTGGAGGTAGAGAAAGTTGAGACGTATTTTTAAGGCATCTTTGATTTCTATCATGGCGGTGCTTCTAACTTTAACAACGTTTAGTGTAAACCCGACAGTCACAAGTGCAGATAGTTTTGATGTTCAAGCAGAATCTGCGATTTTAATTGATGCAGAAACAGGAAAAATTTTATATGCCAAACAGCCAGATATAAAATTGCCTCCAGCAAGTATGACAAAAATGATGACAGAATACTTAGTATTAGAGGCTATTGATAAAGGCCAAATTAGTTGGGATACGACAACCCAAATAAGTGATTATGCATATTCAATTTCTGCAAATGCAGAGTTTTCAGGTATAGGTTTAACCCAAAGTAAAGATTATACGGTTCGTCAATTATATGAAGGAATGGCGATTATTTCAGATAATGCGACAACCATTGCCCTAGCAGAACTAATTGCAGGATCTGAAGGCGAATTCGTAAAAATGATGAATGCGAAAGCGAAAGAATGGGGTTTAACGGAATCTTCTCAATTTGTAAATACTACTGGACTTGCAAATTCAGATTTAGGGGATCAATATCCAGAAGGAACGGACCCTAAAGGACAAGACTTATTGTCTGCAAAGGCTGCGGCTATCATTGGGTACCATATTGTGAATGATTACCCAGAAGCTTTAGAAATCTCTAGTACGATGAGATCTGAATTAGACGGTAGAGAATTGCAAAACTTAAACTGGATGCTTCCATGGGAAGATACGAACTTTAAACAGTTCTATATGGAAGGTGTAGATGGATTAAAAACAGGATGGACGGACGAAGCGGGCTACTGTTTCACAGGTACAGCTGAACGTGACGGTCGTAGATTGATTTCTGTTGTGATGAAGACTTCTAGTAAAGAAGCTCGCTTTGTAGAAACGAAAAAATTGTTGGAATATGGATTTAACACATTTACCAACAAAGAATTATACCCAGAAGGCTATCAAGTAAAGGATGAGTCTGTTATCCCTGTAGCTAAAGGGAAAGAGGATCAAGTAGAAATTGCAACAGCTAGTTATGTCAAAACTGCTATTAAAAACGGGGAAGAAAAAGCGTATGAAGTAACGTACCATTTAGATAAAGACAAGCTTTCTGAAGACGGAGAACTGATTGCTCCTGTCAAAAAAGGAGATAAAGTCGGTACGATGGAAGTTACTTATACAGGAGAAAATGATTATGGCTACGTGTTAGATAAAGGGAAAAGTCAAACGGTAGATTTAGTGGCTACTTCAACCGTAGAAAAAGCAAATTGGTTTATGTTAACAATGGGTTCTATCGGAGATTTCTTCTCTAATCTATTCTCTGGTATCGCAGATACCGTAAAAGGATGGTTCTAACAAAACGTAAAATGTATCACATATCGGAATTCACACCTAAATAGTTGGGTATTTTTCCAATTTACGATACAATATATCTTATATTTAAACATGCCTCGATTTGCTAGTAAAGAACAGGCAGTATCATAGAGAAAAATGGAGGAATTATCAGATGTCTAACCTAGGTACAGATCGTGTAAAACGTGGAATGGCGGAGATGCAAAAAGGCGGCGTTATTATGGACGTAGTCAACGCTGAACAAGCGAAAATCGCGGAGGAAGCTGGAGCAGTTGCTGTTATGGCACTTGAAAGAGTTCCTTCTGATATTCGTGCAGCAGGCGGCGTAGCGAGAATGGCAGACCCTACTATTGTAGAAGAGGTTATGAATGCTGTATCCATTCCTGTTATGGCAAAAGCGCGTATTGGTCACATTGTAGAAGCACGTGTTTTAGAAGCAATGGGCGTAGATTATATTGATGAGAGTGAAGTATTAACACCAGCAGATGAAGTGTTCCACTTAAACAAACGCGAATATACGGTTCCTTTTGTTTGTGGATGTCGGGACCTTGGTGAAGCAGCACGTCGTATCGGAGAAGGTTCTTCCATGCTTCGTACAAAAGGGGAGCCTGGAACAGGAAACATTGTAGAAGCGGTTCGCCACATGCGTGAAGTACAAGCTCAAATCCGTCAACTCGTTGGTATGACAGAAGATGAAGTGATGACATTTGCGAAAAACCTTGGTGCTCCCTACCATGTTTTATTAGAAATTAAAGAAAACGGCAAGCTACCAGTTGTAAACTTTGCTGCAGGTGGAGTAGCAACTCCAGCAGATGCAGCGTTGATGATGCAGCTTGGTGCGGACGGCGTTTTCGTTGGATCTGGTATCTTTAAATCCGATAATCCTGAAAAATTTGCAAAAGCAATCGTGGAAGCAACCACTCACTACGAAGATTACGAGTTGATTGGTAGACTTTCCAAAGGACTTGGAACTGCTATGAAAGGGATTGAAATTAGCAGTTTAACTCCTGAGCAACGTATGCAAGATCGTGGCTGGTAAAAGATAAAGATTAGAGGTTGTTCTATAGCTTGGAACAGCCACTTACTAGTCTACAAAGGGGAATACACGTCATGACAAAAATAGGTGTACTTGGCCTTCAAGGTGCTGTCCGGGAGCATGTTCGTTCCGTTGAAGCATCTGGTGCGGAAGGAATCGTCATAAAGAGAAAAGAGCAATTAGAGGAAATCGATGGATTAATTCTTCCTGGTGGGGAAAGTACTACGATGAGAAGATTAATTGACAAGTATGATTTCTTAGATGCTTTGAAGCAATTTGGACAAGCAGGAAAACCAATCTTCGGTACATGTGCAGGAATGATCCTGTTAGCGAAAGATATTGCGGGGCAAGATTTTGCTCACTTAGAGCTTATGGATATGAAGGTAGAGCGCAATGCATTTGGACGTCAGAAAGAAAGCTTCGAGACGAAGCTTCCGATTAAAGGAATAGCAGAAGACTTTGATGCTGTCTTTATCCGTGCGCCTTATGTATTGGAAGTTGGCGATGATGTGGAAGTGCTTGCTTCCTTTAATGGAAATATAGTAGCCGCTCAGCAAGACCAATTTTTATGCTGTGCTTTTCACCCAGAGTTAACCGATGATCACCGTGTAACGGAGCATTTTGTTCAAATGGTCAAAGAAAGATCTTAAGGAAACTTGCAAGTCATCCCTAAGATTTGTTATCCTATATTAAAATTAGATGAATGAACGAATTGGTATGATAGGAACAAGTAACAAGTGTCCTCTCTCAAGAGAGTCGATGGCTGGTGGAAATCGACGGGAGTAGCTTGTGAATCCATCCTTGATCAGGCTTATGAAAAGTAGGCCCGGTTAGCACCGTTACAGTGAAGTGAGCCGGAAGACAGAAGTCTTCAATCAGGGTGGTATCGCGGGAATTTAAACTCTCGTCCCTATATCTATTAGGGATGGGAGTTTTTTATTGTATAATACCGTTCATTAAGGAGGAAGCGTCATGTTGGATTTAAAGTATTTAAGAGCTAATTATGATGAAATAAAAGAAAAGCTATCTAAGCGTGGAGAAGATCTAACAGACTTAGGTAAATTTGGGGATTTAGATGAAAAAAGAAGAGAATTGATTGCCGAAACCGAAGAACTAAAAGCAAAAAGAAATGATGTTTCTAAACAAATTTCTGTCTTGAAAAAAGAAAAGAAAGACGCAGAAGCACTTATTGTTGAAATGCGAGAAGTTGGGGATAAGGTTAAGGCATTGGATACAGAGTTAAAAGAAGTAGAAGAACAGCTAGAGCATTTACTTTTATCTATCCCGAACATTCCACATGAAAGTGTTCCATTTGGAGATAGCGAAGACGATAATGTAGTTGCACGTACTTGGGGTGAGGTTCCTAGCTTTGAATATGAAGCAAAGCCACATTGGGATTTAGCTACCGAATTAGATATTTTAGACTTTGAAAGAGCGGCAAAGGTTACGGGAAGTAGATTTGTCTATTATAAGGGACTAGGTGCTAGACTAGAACGAGCATTACTGAATTTTATGATGGACTTACATGCAGATGAACACGGCTATCAGGAAATGCTACCACCATATATGGTAAATCGCACAAGCATGACAGGAACAGGACAACTCCCAAAATTTGAAGAAGATGCCTTTCAAATTGAAGACTGGGATTACTTCTTAATTCCAACAGCAGAAGTACCTGTCACGAATTATCATCGCGAAGAAATTTTAAGTGTGGATCAATTACCACAAAAATACGTAGCATTTAGCGCATCTTTCCGTTCTGAAGCAGGATCTGCTGGACGCGATACACGTGGTCTTATTCGTCAGCACCAGTTTAACAAAGTAGAGCTTGTTCAATTTGTGAAACCAGAAGATTCTTATGATGTTTTGGAAGAGTTAACAGGACATGCAGAAAAAGTATTACAGCTACTCAAGCTTCCTTACCGTGTTATGAGCATGTGTACCGCTGATTTAGGCTTCACAGCAGCCAAGAAATACGATATTGAAGTATGGTTGCCTAGCTATAACACATACCGCGAAATCTCTTCTTGCTCTAACTTTGAAGGCTTTCAAGCAAGACGTGCAGGAATCCGCTTCCGAAGAGAAGAAAAAGGAAAACCAGAATATGTGCACACATTAAATGGATCTGGTTTAGCTATTGGGAGAACTGTGTCTGCAATCTTAGAAAATTATCAGCAAGAGGACGGCTCTATTGTCGTTCCAGAAGTGCTTCGTCCGTATATGGGTGGTAAAGAGGTTATTAAATAATGACATGTTTATAAAAGGGCCAGGTCGTAATAAAGACTTGGTCTTTTTAAATTCTGGAAAAAGGTATCGGGATATTTGGAATAATATGTTAAAATGATTACATAATGAATAGTTAGGTTTCAAGAAGGAGGGGGAAGATTGAAGAGATACCTTTTTTTATTTCTGTTAGTTATCTCGTTTCTTTTAACCGCCTGTAACAAGGAAGGATCAAAAGAGCAAAATCTAGAAGCTTTAAATGATAAGGAAAAAATGAATTATATTTCAAGTGTAAACATAACGGACAGGGAATCTGCAATTTTAGCTACAACCACTTCTTATGCGAATGTATTTGAATTTAATGTAGAGGATTCGTACAATAAAGCATCTGTGTGGATTGAGAAATTTGTAGAGGGTAAACCAGTGGAAGCCAGAATAGGACCGATGACAAAAGATATTGAAGAAAAAGGATCTATCATTTTTACAACTTCTTCTCCACCACAAAAGAGAAATGACATTATCTTTGAGATCGGAATTCATAGTTTGGAGGGGACATCTGCTCTGCATAACATCGATACCATACCAGCAAAAGGATTAGAAAATATATCTAGTATGACGGACAGTATTAGTAGAGTTGATGTTTCTGATGAGGAAATTGTACTGGCTAGTATTTGTTTCTCAGGTGATCGGGGAATGAGCTCCCTTTCTCCAGATTTTTATAAGGATATGAAACATCATATGGATGAATTGAAAAGGTATGAAGTGGTTTATGTGCTGAAAGGGAAGTTTTTAAAATAAATGGGTTCGAACTATTTTGAAAAAAGAAGAAAAATTTTTTTAGATTTTTTGTGAAGAAAATAGAAAAATGAACACAGCTATTACCATGTAATAACCCTAAAAATAATCACTTTTCACTTGTTAAAGGAATTGTCCGGAATAAATGGAATAAAGGAGAACTATAATGATAGTGCTTGTTTATATATTTGCTACTTTAATTTCAGTATTCTTTTTTGGGGCACTAGCTCCTTTAGTAGGCATTGCAGTTGGTTTTTTTGTCCATATAATAGTATTACTTAGTAAGATCTCTAAAACCTTGAATGATTTATCTAATAAGCTGGGTGATTAAGTAAGCCATATTATAAGTTGATGAGACAATAATGGATTTAGATTTTCTTCAACATATAGAAGGAAAAAAAGAAAACTAAATGGCTAAGAAAGTTTTTTAAAAAGACATACCCTAGCATGTTTGACATGGATATAGAAAGATGATATATTAAATCTTGTCGCACGGAGGAGTACCCAAGTCCGGCTGAAGGGATCGGTCTTGAAAACCGACAGGGGCTTCACGGCCCGCGGGGGTTCGAATCCCTCCTCCTCCGCCATAAAAGCGCATATAATTTGGAGATTATAGATAAAGAAATCGTTACTTCGGTAGCGGTTTTTTTATGTTAATCCTAGATGAAAAAAGTGAATATTCCAAAAACGCTTGACATACATTGTAATTGAAGGCATAATACTAAAAAATATACTACATGATTATCGGCTAAGAACTGGCCAGTAAATAATAAACAAATGATAGAGAGTGAAATCCACCGGCTGAAAGATTTCTCATGTTGTTGTTATTGAAACCTACCAGGGAGCCGTCAAGCGAAACTTGACCGTTACCGAACGTTATCGGTTTTAAGAGGACATTGTTTTTCTGTCAACAGAATGCAATGTCAATCAAGGTGGTACCGCGGATAAGCCTCATTCCGTCCTTTTTATAAGGATGGGGTGGGGTTTTTATATGGAATTCGTTTTGAAATAAGAGAGAGGAGGAAGAAAGATGAGTCAACGTATTGCTTTTGTTGGAGCAGGTTCTATGGCTGAAGCCATTTTTTCCGGGATGATTGCTCAACAGTTTGTAGAGTCCAATCAGATTGCTGTGACAAATAGAGAAAATAAAGAGCGGTTATTAGAATTAAAACAGAAATATGCAATCAACAGTTCTTCCGATAAAAAGGAAACGATAGAAGGTGCAAACATCGTTGTGTTGTCCATGAAACCAAAGGACGCCAAAGAAGCATTGGATGAGGTAAAAGGATATATAAAAGAAGACCAACTCGTCATTTCTGTACTAGCCGGCGTGTCCACAAGTTTTATTGAAGAGTCCATTAATAAGAAGGTTGCTGTTGTTCGTGCGATGCCAAATACATCCGCAACGATCGGTTTTTCTGCAACAGCGATTGCGGCTGGTACGTATGCAAAAGAGGCAGAAGTAGAAAAGGCTAATCAGCTATTTCAAACGATTGGAACAACAACTATTGTGAATGAAGAGGATCTTCACGCCATTACAGGGCTATCTGGAAGCGGCCCGGCTTACATTTATTATCTTGTGGAAGCAATGGAACAAGCAGCACTAGATGAGGGAATAGCTTCTGATACCGCCAAAGAATTAATTATTCAAACCTTAATGGGTGCAGCGGAAATGTTAAAGCAAACACAGGAGCAACCAGGCGTATTACGCAAAAAGATTACAAGTCCTGGAGGAACGACACAAGCTGGTTTGGAAACACTCGATCAGTATCACTATCAAGAGGCCTTACAAGCATGTGTGAAGAGGGCAACAGAGAGATCGAAGGAACTCGGTCGTTTGTTTGAACAAACTCCTACGAAATAAAGATTCAAGAATAATGGGGTTTGAAGCGGAAAAGGACAAAGATTAGTAGAAGAATAAACATATAAAAGCTCAGCCCATTTAAGGGTCTGAGCTTTTATGTTAAATAAATCCATTCATATTTGAACAAACCTATTATCCGATTAAACATTATATTATAAATCCGCTATATACCATTCCAATATTGACCACAATATGAAAAACAATACTCGGATAGATACTGTTTGTTTTAAGTGTAATTAATGCGTATATTACCCCTGCAAGCGAAATCAATAAACTAAGAGCAATAGAAAAACCAATTGTGAGATGGAGCAGTCCAAAACCAACACTTGTTACGAAGACGGCGTGCCCTGTGGATGTATATTCCTTAAGAGCCGAAAGCATTATCCCTCTCCAAATCACTTCCTCAAAAACGGCATTAATTAGTGAGAACAATAAACAAAATAATAATAGCGATTGGATATATTCTATATCCTGTTGAACAATAAAAAACAGATATACCATTCCATTAACGACTATTCCAATCATCCAAAACCAAAACATATTAACTTTATGAAACGGTAAGACGATAGGGTTTTTCCAATCGGGTTTTTCATTGTACCAAGAAACCTTCTTGTTAAAGAAGAGATGGTTAAAAAAGATTCCTATTAGGATAAAAACAAGGAAAAAACGGTTAAGTATAATCTTTATTTCCTTTGAAATGTTTATCGTTCCAACGAATTCATTAGAGACCGTAAATATTACAAAACCAAATAGAAATGATAGTAGTAGCGATGTGATGAATCGTTTTTCTTTATAGATAAGGGACAAAATCAATAATCCCATACATACAAAAGTGGAAATAACCCCTTGTTGATAGGAAATAGAAATAATCCCCGAAAAAAATAGTGCCACAATAACAATCAACATAAAATTCCTCCTTTCCATAAAGTGCAAATTTACTTCTGGCACCTTGTTTTCCATAAAAATAAGCAGTCTAATTCTATTGTGAATTGGACTGCTTAATGATGTGCTCATTATTGTTTTGTGCTCGAAACAGAACCCATTAGTTCTTTGCATCTTCTTATTTACGTTAATTGACCAGATTTCCATTTACGAGATTGTTGAATGAAATGGCCAACTTTTTCTAAAACAAGCTCAATGGACTTCTCATTTTTGATTAAGTCATAATCGGCAATATTTAAACGAAGTACTGGACAAGCATTGAAGTTATTAATCCAGTTTTCATATCGATGATACATCTCTTCCCAATAGCTCAAAGGCGTTTGCTGCTCCATTGGGCGACCTCTTTCTTTGATGCGACTGATGATATCATCAAAGGACCCCTCTAAATAGATAAGTAGGTCTGGGTGTGGGAAATAAGGCGTCATCACCATCGCCTCAAAGAGGCTTGTATAGGTTTCATAATCAACTTGGTTCATCGTCCCTTTTTCATAGTGCATTTTTGCGAAGATACCCGTATCCTCATAAATGGAACGATCTTGAATAAATCCGCCACCATATTCAAACATTCTCTTTTGTTCTTTAAAGCGTTCTGCTAAAAAGTAGATTTGTAAGTGGAAGCTCCAGCGTTCAAAGTCCGCATAAAACTTGTCCAAGTATGGATTTGTATCTACCTTTTCAAACGATGTACGAAAGTTTAAGGCGTTGGCCAAAGAATTCGTCATTGTTGATTTTCCGACACCAACTGTTCCAGCAATGGTAATGATGCTGTCGTGTGGGATATTATAGCGCTCTCGATAATTCATTGGACCATTTCTCCTTCTTTTAAATGCTCTTGAACGAGATGAACAATATATTCAAGGTCACTTTGATGCTTTACAAAATCCAATTCATCCCCATTTAAACGAATCACCGGAATATCAGGATGCTGTGCCTCAAATTGGGTCATAAAGTGATTATAGTCCAAGGACAGTTGCTGTAAGTATGTTGCTTGGATATTTTGTTCCACATCACGCCCGCGCATTTGAATACGATCTAAAAGGGTTTCTAAGCTAGCATTAATGTAAATAACCATGTTTGGTTTCGGGATATCTTCCGTTAAAATGTTGAAGATATTCTCGTATTTTTCTAGATGCTTTTCCTTTAGCGTACGTTGAGCAAAAATCATATTTTTCGCGATATGATAATCAGCGACGACTGGTTTGCCTTTCGCTAAATAATTGTTTTCAATATCTTCAAGTTGCTTATATCTATTACAAAGGAAGAACATTTCCGTTTGAAAGCTCCACTCTTCGATATCATCATAAAATTTCCCCAAAAAAGGATTTTCCTCGACAATCTCTTTTAATAAATGAAATTGAAACTGAGAGGACAATTTATTTGCTAGTGATGTTTTTCCTACTCCTATTGGGCCTTCAACCGCAATAAAAGGAAGCTGTCCCATTTCTTCTCCCCCAATCACCTTACAAGCTTATTCGATAAAATCTGACAGACAAACTTTATTTTATCATAACATATCCTATTACGAATAGAATTCCTGTATAAAAACAATTGACTATTATCACCAATTAGATTAGTTGCAATCAAAAGTGAATTTTGTATAATAGGAAGTGCTTGAAAAATGGCCCTATAGCTCAGGGGATAGAGCGTTGGTTTCCTAAACCATGCGTCGCAGGTTCGAATCCTGCTAGGGCCATCATGAAAAGGTTACGAAGTATGTTCGAATGGGAACAGAATTTTATATAGATTCCCAATAACCTCATTTATTGAAAAAAAGCAAGGGCTGCCCCTTGCTTTTTTTAATACAGATAAAGAATCAAAAAAGGAGTTACTATAGCTAGTGTTGACAACACTAGGAGAGCGATCTGGCCCGGTTTATTTTTTTCCTTTTTTACTAAGCGAGAGTAAGAAAAACAGTGGTAACAAACATAAAGAGATACCCCAAACAATAACAGTTTAGCAAACAACTTAATCCCTCAATTCACTTAGATTCGTATCTTTTATCATTTTTCCGAATTCGATCATATTCAGCTCGAAATTTACATTAATTTCAGCGTTTGGATAGATTTTTTTGTTCCAATTTGCTTCTTCGTACTCTTTAATAGTTAAGAAATTTTTCCGAACGAATAAGGACCAATAAAAGGGATCGGTTCCATATTCCTCCTGTGTTTTTTTAATAAGTTCTCTAGACTTTTTTTCTAAGCTCTTCTCAATAGAATCCTTCAGTATTTTTTGCTTTTCTTTACTTTCGGCATAGTTTACAAGGCTTGGAATAGCCAACACCTCTATTGAAAAAGGGACGTTTACATCAATGACCGTCGGTTTATCTTTGTGATAGGTAATGTTGACCTCAGGTTCTCGCCTTTGCACGTAGCTTGCAGAAATATCATATTCTTCTGCAAGAGGGTCTTTATAGGTGGATGCAAGGTCATTCATATTGGTTGTCACGTCAAATACATTGGCTAATCTCGTAGCCTGTCCGCTTAGTACATCAATCATTTTTCCTTCTTTAAGCACCGCCGAACCCATAAATTCAACTGGATTTTCTCCCTTTGCTGGAATTTCACCAGCAATAAGTTCATCTTCCTTACCACTTTCTTTATAGTCTTCCTTTTCGGATGTGGCATAAATGGCTAAGAACAAGCCCGCATCTCCTTCGGTTATCTGAAAGAATCGATGGAAGTCAGATTCAGGGATATTCCCCGTTTCTTTGGCTCTATGTAACATGAATTGATAATATTTATGTGGCCGAGATTCTAGTGTTGGATGATTATTATTTAAAAATGTTTCTGCTTTTTCCTTGGAGACCACTAGCTGTACACCAGGTCTAATTTGCGTGGTTCGGGTAGTCGATTGCATAAATCTTATCATCTCACCTGATCGTGCTAATTCTTCGGAGACAACGATGACTTTCGTATGATCCAGTGTGATTTCCTTCGTTACTATAGAATTTGCTGTATTTGCTGCTGTTATAAGGTCATTAGCCACTATTGTTATCGTTTCTCGTGGCTTTTCTTGTGTGCCGCCACCAGTTATAAGAGAACCCGCTTCAGGGTTTGCAATTTGAAACGTAACGCTATATTTATGTTCTTCTTCTGCTTGATCTACACCAATGGCAATTACATAGGATTGTTTCTCTAATTCCCTTTTATCATAACAGCCTGTAATGAAAAGGGTTAGGATGAAAAGTATAGAAGGTAATAAGATGAATTTTCTCATTTCTTCAAGTCCCTCCTAAATAAGGAAACGATCCAAAGAACGACAGGTAAGCAAATGAAAAATGGGGATATAATATTGAGTAATCCATCCCGATAAAAGACTTCATTTGCAACTACATTTTCCGGAATGATTCCGATAGCTACAGCAAAAAATGCCATGGGAAGAATGAGTGGTTCAAACTCCTTAATATTAAATACGACACCGAATATCCATGTTGTGAAATACAAGAACATAATAAATCGAACAAAGGCAGCCATCAGCCAGAACACCATGAAGAATGTCTCGACATTGGTTAAGTATTCCCCTAAATTAACATATTGGGTAACTTCATAGAAGGGAAATGCGAGATTAGCTATAGACTTATAATCAAAGATCGTAATATAAAGAAAAAAGAATAAAATCATTTCTAGAACGACGAAGCTTACTCCAAAGAGAGATCCTTTTATGAAATCTTTTTTCGTTTTCAGTGCAGTAAAGGCCATGCTAAATAAAAAAAACTCAAAAAACAAAGATGTTTTTTGAAGACCCTGGTTCAAAATAACATCCCATCCTGATCCGAATATTGGAAAAACCCGCATCCAAGTTCCTTTGTTTAAAACGAGTAGCGCAAGTAATGCAGCAGAGAATTTTACATATGGTAACACGATCCAAGACGTAGATCCAATTGCTTCAAAACCACGTTTTGCTCCCAGAAAGCAAACTAGGAAGAATAAGCAATAAACAATAATAGATGGAGATTTAGGGAAATAAAGAAGATTAATTTGTTCCACGTAGTTCCTACTGTCCACTGTCATTAAGGAGAAACTTAGGAAGAATATGATAAATCCGATGACTTTCCCGCAAATCTTCCCTAGTAATTTCTCCGTTACTTCTATAAAGTTCTGTGCTTCATATTTGTTTAATAGGTAAACAAGAAGAGCAAGGGAGGGAAGTACTAGTAATAGAGAAACAATAGGGATAAGCCAGAAGGCATTGTTAGCCTTCTGAGCTAAAAGCGCTGGCGTCGTATCCGCAATCTTTAACCCTACCATTAGAATGATCATAGCTGCTAATTCCCTTGCACGTAAACGTCCAATTTGATTCATGTTAATCCCCCACTAACCATTTTCGTCCTTTTTTGCTTTATCTTGCGGTTTAATTTGTCCAGGTCTAAATAATTCTTTTTTCAATAAGTTGTTGCGAATAATCGTATCCTTTGGTGATTTATAGGTTGGTGTCATCGGTGATAGAAAGGAAACACCGAATGATTTAATGGAAACAAGGTACATAATCCATAACAAGAAAGCACCAACTAAGGAAAAAATGCCGAAAAAGGAAGCAGCAAACATGAAAATATATCTAGAAATTCGCACCGTATAATTCATGTCTATACTAGCTACTGCAAAAGAAGATAGTCCTGATAATGCAGCAATAATAACAACGATTGGACTAACAATGTTTGCTTGTACAGCTGCTTGTCCTAGTATTAGTGCCCCAACAATTCCAATCGTAGGACCAAGTGGACTTGGAATTCGAATCCCGGCCTCTCTTATTAACTCAAAGGCCATTTCCATGAGTAATACTTCCACGACTGCAGGAAATGGAACCCGCTCTCTAGCACTCGTAATGGCCAATAAGAGATCTGGGGGAATCATTTCACTGTGGAAATTAGTAATTGCTATGTAAAAAGCTGAAACGAACATAGCTGTAAAGAACGCTAAAAAGCGAATGATTCTAGAGAAATTCCCAAACATAAAGCTTAAGTACCGGTCCTCTGGTGAGTGAATAAAGGACCAAAAGGTTGCAGGCAATATTAAGCAAGAAGAAGAGTTATCCATGATTAACACAACGAACCCATCTTCTAGAAACGAGGCAGCTCGATCAGGACGTTCTGTGTAAAGAATGGTCGGTATAATGGAGTATGGTCGTTCTTCTAAATATTGTTCTAATAATTCAATATTGCGAATACCATCTGACTTTATGTCATGTAATCTTTTCTTCACGTTTTGTAAAATATCTTTATTGACTACATCATCAATGTATAAAAGAGTAGCTTCCATTGTGTAGCGTTCCCCAACATTAACGCCTTCCGCAATCAGTTGCTTGTTATGAATTCTTTTACGGATAAGAGACAGATTGATGATGGACGACTCTGTAAATGCCTCCTTAGGTCCTTTGAGGACATTTTCATTTTCAGGTTTCTCAACTGCCCTATGTTGAAAGTTAGAAACTTCAACGGAAAGAGCATAGTCGCATTCCTCTATAATAAGTACAGCCTTGCCACTATTGATGTGGTTAATAACTGCTTCGAAATCATAAAGTGTCGTTATATTTTCTGTTGTAAGGATGTTTTCCAAGCTTTTTCCTTCGAATTCTACTAACGGTTTCAAAATGTCTTGATTGATTTTTTTCGTATCTACGATGGATGTATAAAAGAAAATGTTTACCTTTTTTTGTGGTCCTTTAGCTGTAAATTCTCTAGATTGAAAATCTCGATTTGTTCCATATGTATATAATTGTTTGATGTGATCAATGTTTTGTTGAAAGTCATAATACAGTTTCGTTACTTGTTTAGGAGTTGATTGCTGAGTAGTGCGAGAGCGACGCACTATTCTATTCCGAATCACATGATCACCTCAAGAAGTGCAGATTTGTCTTAGTTAGTGTTTCAAAAACTTCTAAATTTATGAATTGATTGAACGAATTTCTTTTTAAGACAAAAAACCCCTTGCTAAAGCAAGGGATATTGGAGGATATAGTAGTTGAAAAGTGAAAATTTTGAAAGGTAAAAGAACGATTAATAAGGTTTGGGGTTTCTCTCTAATATACTCATAAAGTTCTTTCTGTAACAGAACAACAAAAAACAAAGAGCTAAACCAATTATGATAGCTAGAAGAAGTAAGGATGGGTCTATGAAAAGATGAAGTAAAATAATATTAGCTATAATGGGGGATAGAATTATAAGGGTTAGTGGTATATATTGATTGGTAATAAGTAAGACTCCACATAAAATTTCTAATGTTTTTTCTACTACTAGTAGATATTTAAATTGGAATAATGTCATTGCTTCAGGACTAGTTGCTATAAAGGGTTCAAGCCCAAGGATAACAAAGAAGCCGTTAATACCTGCAAATAAAAAGACAACGCCTAAAAATAATCTACTTATTTGTATTAACCTTTTAGTCATTTTTGCACCTCCTTTTAAGGCTTATTATAATACAAATACTGGTAGAACAATTGATTTAAGGAAATAAAAAAAGACCAAATCTTTAAGTGATTTGGTCTGGTATTTGGAATGTTTCCACAACCGAATTATACATCTTAAGCTTCTTTTGTTGCTTCTAGTTCTATGCTAATTTTGATTTCATCACCGATTAATACGCCACCTGTTTCTAGTGCTGCGTTATAAGTGATGCCATAGTCACTACGTTTAATTTTACCTTCTGCACTAAAACCAAATACTTGGTTCCCCCATGGATCTTGTCCTTGGCCTTCGAATACAACTTTGAATGTTTCAGAAACAGACTTACCAGCGATACTTAGATCTCCTGTTAATTCATACTCATCATCGCCTACTTTTTTAATATCTGTAGACTTGAACGTCATTTTTGGATAGTTCTCGATGTTGAAAAAGTCAGCAGAGCGTAGGTGTTCATCACGTTGTTCGTTGCGTGTGTCTACACTTTTAATGTCTACGTTCACTTCAATTTCTGCAGAAGTTAGGTCTGTTGGATCTGCTACGATGTTGGCATCAAATTCATGGAATGCCCCTTTTACTTTTGATACCATCATGTGTTTTACCGAGAAATCAATACTAGAGTGGGATGGATCCACTTTAAAAGTTGCTTTAGTCATTTGTTTATTCCTCCAATTTTTTATTTATGTTTTGTAAGTTAGTTACTTTCTGTAAGTAAGTATATAGCAGGGTGGAGGTGAGGTCAAGAAAATTATTTCGAAACTAGGGTATTTTTTATAATTAATAATAAAGGACTATTTTTTGAGAAGTCCATATTTCCTATAAATCCTATGTTATTCTCTAATCTAGTTACCGTAAAAAGAAAATACTAAACATTTAACAAATTATTTAAGTATTATGACTTTTAATATATTTCGTTTTATCTTAAACTAGGAAGTAATTAGGAAAATTTGAAATGCATGCAAGATTACATCATGAAACTCATAAGATTTAAAAAGGTTTGTTTGAAATTTTGAAACCGTTTGCAAATTTTTATGATGAGGTGATTTAGATGGATATGCAACCAATCGCAGCGAGACCAGGAAACCACAATCTAGCGAACTATGAGGAGAAACGCGATTCTTTTAATTGGGAAGAGGTAAAAAAGAATTTTAGTTGGTATGAGACCGGAAAGGTTAATGCAGCGTACGAGACAATCGATCGACATGCGGAGAATCCGGACAAAAAGGACCAAGCAGCATTAATCTATTCTGCTCCTGATCGTGAAGAGGTATTAACCTTTGACCAATTAAAAAAAGCGAGTAACCGATTCGCTAATGTTTTGAAAAATCAAGGTGTTAAGAAAGGCGATCGCGTATTTCTATTTATGCCTAGAAGCCCAGAGTTTTATGCAAGCTTCTTTGGAATCTTAAAGGTAGGGGCTATTGCCGGTCCTCTTTTCGAAGCTTTTATGGAGCAAGCAGTTCGGGATCGCTTGGAAGATAGTGAGGCAACCATGCTCATTACAACGCCTGAATTATTAGGCCGTGTTCCAGAAAAGGAATTACCTAATTTAGAAAAAGTAGTGCTCGTTGGGGATTCATCTGATATACCAGAAGGATACATTGACTATTATAAAGAAACGGAACAAGCTTCCGAAGAATTTGATATAGAATGGGTCGACCTTGAAGATGGAATGCTCCTTCACTATACCTCGGGTTCAACCGGAAAGCCAAAAGGGGTTTATCATGTTCACAACGCGATGATCCAGCACTACGCAACAGCTGATTGGGTTATCGATTTAAAAGAGGATGATATTTACTGGTGTACGGCTGATCCAGGCTGGGTTACTGGAACGAGCTATGGAATTTTTGCTCCATGGTTACATGGGGTCACAAATGTGATTCGTGGAGGACGTTTTACTCCAGAATCGTGGTATGGCACGATTGACAAACATGATGTTACGGTTTGGTATTCAGCTCCAACAGCATTTAGAAAGCTTGTGAGTTCCGGAGTGGATGTTCTAAAGCAATTTGATATGAGTTCGTTACGCCATGTGATGAGCGTTGGGGAACCATTGAATCCAGAAGTTATTACTTGGGGTATGAAAGCACTAGACTTGCGCATTCATGATACGTGGTGGATGACTGAAACAGGTGCCATGTTAATTGTAAACTATCCTACTATGGACATTCGTCCTGGTTCGATGGGGAAACCAATTCCTGGCGTAGAAGCGGCGATTGTTGATGACCAAGGAAATGTACTACCACCAAACCAAATGGGGAACCTAGCGATTAAACAAGGCTGGCCATCCATGATGCGTGCGATCTGGAAAAATCCAGGAAAATACGAAAGCTACTTTATTAATGGATGGTATGTTTCTGGAGATAGTGCTTATATGGATGAAGATGGCTATTTCTGGTTCCAAGGAAGACTAGATGATGTCATCAATACATCTGGAGAGCGTGTGGGACCGTTTGAAGTAGAAAGTAAGCTTATTGAACATGCTGCTGTAGCAGAAGCGGGTGTTATCGGGAAGCCTGATCCAGAGCGTGGAGAGATTATTAAAGCATTTATAACATTAAATGATGGATACGAAGCAACTGATGAATTGCTAGAAGATATCCGAGTTTTTGTTAAAACAGGCTTAAGTGCACACGCAGCACCAAGAGAAATAGAGATAAAAGATACGATTCCGAAAACACGAAGCGGAAAAATTATGCGTCGTTTATTGAAATCTTGGGAGTTAGGTTTGCCGACTGGAGACACTTCAACATTAGAGGAATAATAATGAAAAGAGCTTCCAAAATAAACTGGAAGCTCTTTCTTTATTAGATATCGCCTTTAGGTCCGAAAAATTCAAAACGTCCGTTTTCTTCTGGGATTCCTAGGTCTTTAAGATGTTGGTTGATTGCTTTCATAAAAGGCTCAGGGCCACAGAAATAATAAACAGCATCCAATTGGCTGGAAGCAATCGATTGAAGCTTTTTTGCTGTGTTGGATGAATATACGTTGGATCAATTGGTAGCCAATAAGCACGAGCTTCGTTTGTTAATGGATCTAGAATAAAGCTTGCTCTTCTACTGCATAATAGAAGTATATTGCTTATAAATGGGAGGGATCCTGTAATGAATCAAAGCCTAGCAGATATTGAAGATTGGTTATCAGATTTAAAAGGCCAGACGGTACGCATACACAAAGGTGAACTAGCAACTGGGAGTGAAGAAAAAATTGTCGACATCGACCGTGTGAATATGGAACTTCAGGGAATTACCATTAGAGGGACCGATCAGCATGATATCGATGGGTATGTAGAAGGTAAGGAATTAATTCTCCACGGAGAGGGAACAATTCGTGGAAAATCCAACGAATCTGATGTTGAGTTACCACTCGGCGCTTATGAAATACCTTTTGGCTCGGAATTAATGGCTTTCCGGGATGAAAAAGGTCTAAACATAGAAACCGAAAAAGCCCTTTATAAAATTCGAGTGCATTGATAGGATTTTATGAAAAGGATGAAAATCCCTGATTAGCAGATAATCAGGGATTTTTTTAAAGGATACAAATTAACTTAAGACTAGAGGGGGATTTCTGCTTTAAAAGCGGCTCTGCAGCGGAATTTAACCTAATCTGCGTTTTATTTGTAAAATATGGAAGGTCCAAGTGGTCTTTAAATGTATATCAAATACGCCGTTCTTTATTGTAAATAGGTCGGATGGCTTTCTTTATGGTTTTGGTTTATTTCATTGAATAGCTCATCTTTATTGGAACTCGAATTTTTATTACTGCTTTGCTGTTGTATGAATGGTCCCAGCATTTTTTTGAATTCACCAACTGTTAACGGTCGAGCATCTTCTTTCAGTTCATACCCAAGCTGACCATTTGGTTCAATGGTAGCTGTTTTTACATCTTTAATATTCGCAATTCCTTGTTGCCGAAGAAACATCTCTAATTGATCCACTGTTAATCGATGTTTTTTTAACTCTTGTGGGAGAATCTCCCCATTTTGAATAACAATCCGCGATTTTCCAGTAATAAATTTTTCTAACTTGTTTGATTTAAGCTGTATCCATTCTAAAGCTATTAAGGACAATACAAAAATACCGGTCACAACGGTTGTACGAAGAATGCTTGTCTCAATAATAGGTTGAATAATGACAGAACCAATTGAAATCATGATGACTGTTTGAACTAATGTCATTTGAGAAATGGACTTTCTTCCGGCTATTCGTAGGAAAAAGACACCGACCAAGACCATTAGGAAACTATTAAAGATAAAAGTCCAACTCACTTTTTTTCCTCCTTATCAAATTTGCTACAGATAGTATTTTCTTTTCTTCGTTTATTCATCCACAAATCCCAAAGAAAAAACCACCATTAGGTGGTTTTAGTAAGTGGAGTCCTCTTCTGTTTCTGTTGTTGTGTCTGTATCGGTACTTGAGTCCAATTCGGTTTCGCTAACCGGTAAGTCAAGTGCTTGTTTTATTTTTATAGTTGTTTCCTTCAGGCCAACTTCATCAGGAATGAAGTAATACAAGTCGTTAATAATTTGATCCTCCCCGGGGATTTCAAATGTTTTAATCTTGGAGGAGCTCATGGATGAATAGGCTTTTTGTAAAGCATAAATTTCAGTTGGGGATAGGCTTGTTTGAACGTTTTCCCCAAGGATGTCGGTTATTTCTCCTACTTTAAAAATGGTCCCTGCTGAAACAGCTTCATCAATGGACGCTGAGATAAACTGACGTTGTCTTTCATCTCTCGAATAGCTAGCATTCACATCTCGTTTACGCATACGCACGAACGCGAGCGCTTCAGCTCCACTGAGATGGGCCTCCCCTTGTTCAAAGTAAATTCGCTCGTTGTTATTATAGATATCCTTTTCCCAGAAAGGTTCCTTAATATCAATGGTTACCCCACCAAGGGCATCTACAATGTCTCGGAAGCCTTTGAAATCGACAGCAATATAATGATCAATTGGTACATCAAGCAGTTCTTCCACTTTCTTTACTGCTAACTTGTTCCCACCATATCCGGTAATAGAACCGAACGTATAGGATGCGTTTATTCGATGCGTCCCTGCGTATTCTGAGGTTACTTGATCTGCGGTCAATTCAATCATCGTATCTCTAGGTACGGTTGTCATTGTCATTTGGTCCGTATCTGGGTTTAAAGTGACAACAATCTGTGTATCAGCTCGTCCATCTTTACCATTTGATGAATAATTTTCTATTCCAAGTAAAAGAATGGAGATAGGATCTTTTCCGATGGTAACTGCTTTTTCTCGTAGTTCAGATTTGTTTCCTTCTCGATCTAAATCCTGATGAGATTCCTTAGCAGCGTCATATGCTTGATAAAATAGGTATCCACCGAATGAAAGGATAAGAATTAAGATCAATAAGACGGTAAAGAGCACCCCTTTTTTTACTTTCCGTTTCTTTTGTTGTTTTCTTAATTTTGTACGTTTATTTTGTTCCAAAACCATCCATCTCTCCTAATAGCGTATAAAAAGTAATATTTATTTACCTTCATTTTAGTTGTTTTAATCTTCTACCTTACATATTTTACAGGAGATTTGAAAAAATACATTCCATTTACTTGAAAACAGTAAAAAAGTCCTATGTCTAAAGTAGTGTTTTTTGTCGTGTAACAGCAAAAAAGAGAGACAAGTTCCTGTCTCCCTCTCCCTAATCTTGTTTTTCAATGTCGAACATTGCGTCAAGAATCTGCCAGTTTTGTGGAAATGCTAACCCTAATTTCCAATAACTAATGCCTCGTAAATCAAGCTCGCGAATAAGGTTGAATTTCGCTAAGATAGAACGAGCGTCTTCGAACCAAACTTCATGTTCCTTACCGGCATCATCAAAATACCTAAAGAACGGTGCTTGTGCTTCTTCATCATAAGAAATAGCTACATTTTCTCGTCTTGCGAGTTGGATGGCTTGTTGTGGGCTTAATGCTTTTGCATATTCACCACCAGCTACATATGGCAAGGTCCAATCGTATCCGTATAGATTTTGACCTAGCATAACTTTATTAGCCGGCATTTCGGTTAAAGCGTACTCAACTACTTCTCGAACAGGTCCAATCGGTGAAACAGCCCTTGCTGGCCCGCCACTATAGCCCCACTCATAGGTCATTAATACAACGAAATCCGCAATTTCCCCATGGGCAGCATAATCATGTGCTTCATACCAAGCCCCTTCTTGGGTTGCACTTGTTTTTGGAGCTAACGCCGTGGACATTAATAGGCCAGCAGTGGAAAGTCGTTCCTTTGCCTTTCTTAAGAACTGATTGTAATCTTCTCTATTAGCCGGAGGTAAATACTCAAAGTCAAAGTGAACATCGCGGAATCCTACGGACTGAGCAGTTGCAATAATATTATCTAATAATGTGTTTTGAATTTCTGGGTTTGTAACAATTAGTTGTCCGAGGGTATCACTAAATTCTCCACCTTCTAAGTTCGTAACAACCATCATTAAACCAGCATTATTTTGCTCCGCAATCGTTTTAAAATTGTTTAGTGGTGGAGCAATCAAGCTTCCGTCACGGGATACTCGATAGCTGAATGGAGCCAAATAAGTGAGATACGGAGCGTTTTTTTCGGCTGCATTCTCTAGGGCTTCGGATACGTTTCCTCCTAATGGCTCAATATAAGCATTCACTTCAATACTCTGTTGGTCTGGCTGTGGAATGTATAACCGTGTACCCACAGATAATGGGGTATTAACAGAAATATTGTTGATTCGAGCTAATTCTCGATAATCGATACCAAAGCGTTGTCCGATGCTATATAGGGTGTCTCCTTGCTGAACTTCATAAAACTCTCCAATAATTGGGATGTACAAGGCTTGCCCAATAACGAGTGGATCAGCTTGGTTCAATTCATTCACAGCTGCAATTGCATCAACCGTCGTACCGTAGCGTCTTGCAATATTATAGAGGGTATCCCCTGAACTTACGACATGGATTTGCACCTTTTATTCCTCCCCTTAACTTTCTATTCCATGATTAGCCTATGAAAGGGAAAGAGGAAAGGTTCTATATTTCTATAATCTTCTAATAAGAGATTTGTAGGAAATTGGAGTCCATGAAGATTTTTGGTACACTATACGAAAATTAAGATACCTATAATAAGAAGAGTGATGAAATGAACGATACCTATTTTATGCAACTAGCATTGGATGAAGCTAGAAAGGCATCTGCAAAGGGAGAAGCCCCCATTGGAGCTGTAATCGTGCATGACAGAAGCGTGATTGCAACTGGTTTTAATCAGAGGGAAGTAGACCAAACGACAGCATCACATGCTGAAATGATTGTCATTGAACGAGCGAACCAGGTAATAGGGAGCTGGCGGTTAGAGGAATGCACGTTATATGTCACGTTGGAGCCCTGCCCAATGTGTGCAGGAACGATTGTACAAGCTCGAATTCCAAAAGTGGTATTTGGGGCGTATGACCCGAAAGCGGGTTGTGCTGGATCGATTATGAATTTATTGGAGGAACCTCGCTTCAACCACCGGGCTGAAGTAGTTGGTGGTGTTCTTCAAAAGGAATGTGGAGAAGTACTTCGACAATTTTTTAAGGAATTACGTGAGAGAAAAAAGAATCAGTTGGAATCGTAAAAGGGGATGTTCAAAAAGTGAAGAGTAAGTACTTTGCGCTATTTATCTTCTTTTTTGAACAAACACGAAAAGGAAATATTTACAGTACAGGAGCCATTGCATTTTTTTATAAAACTCGATATACTAGTACATGCGCTATAAAAGCGCCTTAACAATTTGGTAGCAACTTTGCCGTGCTAGGTGGGGAGGTAGCGGTGCCCTGTACTCGCAATCCGCTATAGCGGGACTGAATTCCCACCCGAGGTAGTTCGGCTTTAAGGTCTGCCTTAAGGAATTGATGTTGACACCCGGGTCCTGCGCAACAGGAACCCGTGAACCCTGTCAGATCCGGAAGGAAGCAGCAGTAAGTGGTGCTTTCTGTGTGCCGCAGGGAAGCCTGGGTCGAGTCATGAACTTAAGTAACGCTTAGGGCTGTTCTATCGAAGGTGGGTGCACGGTTTTATACATAGTGAAAAACCTCTTATTCTAATGGGATAGGAGGTTTTTCTTTTACACAAGTGGAAGGTTCCCATTCTTTAAGAAGTTCGGGTATAATAATAGTAATGTGACTACGTTAGGTTAGGAGAACATAAATGACTTACCAAGCACTCTATCGTGTATGGCGACCGAAAAGCTTCGCGGATGTTGTAGGACAAACACATATCACGAGAACTTTACAAAATGCTATCGTTCAAGAAAAATTTACACATGCTTATCTTTTTTCTGGCCCTCGTGGTACAGGAAAGACTAGTGCTGCCAAAATTTTCGCGAAAACGCTCAATTGTGAACAGTCTCCTGTTAAAGAACCGTGTAATGAATGCTCCGCTTGTCGAGGTATTCAAGATGGTTCGATCTCTGATGTCATTGAAATTGATGCTGCTTCTAATAATGGGGTAGAACAAATCCGTGATATTCGGGATAAAGTAAAATACGCACCGAGCTCTGTCCCATATAAAGTGTATATCATTGATGAAGTTCACATGTTGTCTATTGGTGCTTTTAATGCGTTATTAAAAACCTTGGAAGAACCACCTAAGCATGTCATCTTTATTTTGGCTACGACAGAGCCTCATAAAATTCCTTTAACCATCATCTCGAGATGTCAACGATTTGATTTTAAACGAATTACGCAAAGTTCTATGGTAGAAAGAATGCAACATATCACAGAGTCAGAAGGATTAACGGTAAGTAAAGAGGCTCTGGAAGCCGTTGCGATTTCCGCAGAAGGTGGAATGCGCGATGCCCTTAGTCTATTAGACCAAGCAATTTCGTATAGTGAAGATGAGGTCTCTATAGAGGACGTACTTGCGGTAACAGGCTCAGTTTCTCAAGATGCAATGGTACAAATTATTACGAAGATTTATGAGAAGGATATACAAGAAACCCTTCGCTTAGTGGATATCTTTATTCAAGAAGGAAAAGATCCTGGGCGATTTGTGTTTGATTTGATTTATTACTTGCGGGATGTCCTTTTATATCAAAGTGCACCAGGATTAGCGGAAATTTTGGAACGAGCCGTTTTAAATGATTCCTTTAAGGAATTGGCGGGGAAAGTAAGCCCTGCTTGGATCCAAGAAGCCATTTCTTACTTAAATGAGTGTCAGCAAGAAATGAAATGGACGAACAGCCCAAAAGTATTTATAGAAATTGCCATTTTGAAAATGGCTGATATTCAAGCTAGTGCAACAGGTCCCGCTTTTGATAACGAAGTGATCCAAAGATTAGAGCAAAAGATCAATAGTCTAGAAAAAGAATTAAATAATATCAAAGCAAATCCACCGCAGGTGAGTGGACAGCAGCCATCTGCTCCTGCACCGAAACGAACCCAAACAAAATCCACGAAAAATAGTTATCGAGTGCCGTTTGAAAGAATTCGCCAAGTCCTTAGTGAAGCGTCTAAACCAAATTTAAAAATGGTACAAGAAAATTGGGCGCGTTTTATGGATGCTTTGAAAAAGCAAAATGCACCTGCCCATGCCACCATTCAGAACAGTAAACCAAGAGCAGCATCAGATAATGCTCTCGTTGTAGCTTTTCGTTATGAGATTCACTGTTCGCTTGCTTTAGACCATAAACAAACGATAGAATCTTTAATAACGGATACGATGGGTAAGGAGCTATCTATCATTCCGATACCTGAATCAGATTGGCAAGATATTAGGGAAGACTTTGTTAAGAAACAACGTCAGCAAGAAGCGGGTGAGAATGGGGAAGCGGAAGAAGACGACCCTGTTGTTAGCGAAGCTAGAAAGCTTTTTGGTGACGATTTATTAGAAATTCATGATCAATAAAAGGAGGGGTTTCCATGCGTGGTGGTGGAAATATGAATAAAATGATGAAGCAAATGCAAAAAATGCAAAAAGATATGATGAAGGCTCAAGAAGATCTTCAGGAAATGTCATTTGAAGCATCTGCTGGTGGTGGAATGGTCAAAGTGGTGGCCAACGGTAAAAAAGAAATTGTAGAGGTAGAAATTAAAGAAGAAGTAGTCGATCCAGATGATGTGGAAATGCTTCAAGATTTAATTATTACAGCAACGAATGATGTATTAAAACAAGTAGAAGATAAAACAAATGATACAATGGGACAATTTACAAAGGGCTTAAATTTACCTGGAGGAATGTTCTAGGAGGAATGGTTTTGTATGTACTATCCTGAACCGATATCCAAGCTGATAGATAGCTTTACAAAACTGCCAGGAATCGGACCGAAAACTGCGGTTCGACTGGCTTTTTTTGTTTTGAATATGAAAGAGGATGATGTGCTAGATTTTGCCAAATCGTTAGTAAATGCAAAACGAGAACTGACGCATTGTTCAATTTGTGGGCATATTACAGATGAAGATCCTTGTGCGATTTGTCAGGATGACTCCCGGGATAGCTCCCTTATTTGTGTCGTACAGGATCCGAAAGATGTTATCGCGATGGAAAAAATGAAAGAATTCCGTGGGAAATATCATGTCTTACATGGTGCTATCTCTCCAATGGATGGCATTGGTCCAGAGGACATTAATGTTCCTTCTCTATTAAATCGATTGAAGGACGAAGAAGTGGAAGAATTAATTTTGGCAACGAACCCGAACATAGAAGGGGAAGCTACAGCTATGTATATATCCAGATTAGTTCGACCTTCTGGTATTAAAACAACTCGTATCGCGCATGGTTTACCTATGGGTGGAGATTTGGAGTATGCAGATGAGGTAACATTGTCAAAAGCACTTGAAGGAAGACGTGAACTGTAACACTCCTTAATGGAAGGTGATCCTCGTGTTTGGAAAAAAGATCAAGCGAAAAGAGATAGACGAACAACTATTAGATAGAACGTATCAATTAAAACATGAGTGGATGAGCTTAAAATCCATTATAGAAAAAAGTGTGGAGCCAAGCGAGCAGGGATTGTTTGACCTCGCAATAGCAGAAGCGAAATACTTCTATCTATTAAAAGAGGCAAGACATAGAAAAATAAGTGCACGCTTTTAAATTATTAAAGGAAAGCTGTTCTTTTTCCTCTATTTCTTTCATACGTTAAGTAGAAAGGACAAGTCTAGAGGGGGAAAAGAATTGGATGCTACTGTAGTCATTATAGGTGTTGTTGCATTAATTGCGATTCTTTTAATTGTAGGCGCACCACTAAAGCCGATGCGATTTTTAGCAAAAGGCACGGTGAAGCTAGTTATTGGAGTTCTGTTTTTATTCTTTTTCAATGTATTTGGTGCATCGTTAGGATTACATCTACCGATAAATATATTTACAGCTGTAGTGGCAGGTTTTTTAGGAATACCAGGATTAGCGTCATTAACAGCTGTTCATATCTTTATCTTGTAAGAGCCGAAGAGGCTCTTTTTTTATATCAGTTGACCGTAGAAGTGAAATAAAGGCTCAGTCTGCTTGCTACGGCATAGTTTACTTTAGGAACAGTTGTATCTACATTAAGAGTAGGCACTTGAAATTAATTGGGCTACATAATAGCATTGACTATCCATTTAAAAATTGTTATATTAATAAACGTCGCTTCGACAGTTCTTGCATAATAGAATGTCGTTGGGATATAGACGAAAAATAATAAATAAAAAGTTGTTGACTTTCGGATGATAACTTGATATGATATAAAAGTTGTCGCTAAAACAACAACAAAAGATATTGATCCTTGAAAACTGAACAAAACAACCAGTATGTTAAGTAAGATTTTAGCTAGCTTTATTTGAGTGAAGAACTCAAAACTCTATTGGAGAGTTTGATCTTGGCTCAGGACGAACGCTGGCGGCGTGCCTAATACATGCAAGTCGAGCGCGGGAAGCCATCTGACCCCTTCGGGGTGACGATGGTGGAACGAGCGGCGGACGGGTGAGTAACACGTGGGTAACCTGCCTATAAGACTGGGATAACTCCGGGAAACCGGGGCTAATACCGGATAATACTTTTTCCTGCATGGGAGAAAGTTGAAAGGCGGCTTCGGCTGTCGCTTATAGATGGACCCGCGGCGCATTAGCTAGTTGGTAGGGTAATGGCCTACCAAGGCAACGATGCGTAGCCGACCTGAGAGGGTGATCGGCCACACTGGGACTGAGACACGGCCCAGACTCCTACGGGAGGCAGCAGTAGGGAATCTTCCGCAATGGACGAAAGTCTGACGGAGCAACGCCGCGTGAACGATGAAGGTTTTCGGATCGTAAAGTTCTGTTGTTAGGGAAGAACAAGTACAAGAGTAACTGCTTGTACCTTGACGGTACCTGACGAGAAAGCCCCGGCTAACTACGTGCCAGCAGCCGCGGTAATACGTAGGGGGCAAGCGTTGTCCGGAATTATTGGGCGTAAAGCGCGCGCAGGCGGTTTCTTAAGTCTGATGTGAAAGCCCACGGCTTAACCGTGGAGGGTCATTGGAAACTGGGGAACTTGAGTGCAGAAGAGGAGAGTGGAATTCCACGTGTAGCGGTGAAATGCGTAGATATGTGGAGGAACACCAGTGGCGAAGGCGACTCTCTGGTCTGTAACTGACGCTGAGGCGCGAAAGCGTGGGGAGCGAACAGGATTAGATACCCTGGTAGTCCACGCCGTAAACGATGAGTGCTAGGTGTTAGGGGGTTTCCGCCCCTTAGTGCTGAAGTTAACGCATTAAGCACTCCGCCTGGGGAGTACGGCCGCAAGGCTGAAACTCAAAAGAATTGACGGGGGCCCGCACAAGCGGTGGAGCATGTGGTTTAATTCGAAGCAACGCGAAGAACCTTACCAGGTCTTGACATCCTCTGAACACTCTAGAGATAGAGCTTTCCCTTCGGGGACAGAGTGACAGGTGGTGCATGGTTGTCGTCAGCTCGTGTCGTGAGATGTTGGGTTAAGTCCCGCAACGAGCGCAACCCTTGATCTTAGTTGCCAGCATTCAGTTGGGCACTCTAAGGTGACTGCCGGTGACAAACCGGAGGAAGGTGGGGATGACGTCAAATCATCATGCCCCTTATGACCTGGGCTACACACGTGCTACAATGGATGGTACAAAGGGCAGCGAAGCCGCGAGGTGAAGCAAATCCCATAAAACCATTCTCAGTTCGGATTGTAGGCTGCAACTCGCCTATATGAAGCCGGAATCGCTAGTAATCGCGGATCAGCATGCCGCGGTGAATACGTTCCCGGGCCTTGTACACACCGCCCGTCACACCACGAGAGTTGGCAACACCCGAAGTCGGTGAGGTAACCTTTTAGGAGCCAGCCGCCGAAGGTGGGGCCAATGATTGGGGTGAAGTCGTAACAAGGTAGCCGTATCGGAAGGTGCGGCTGGATCACCTCCTTTCTAAGGAAAGATAACGGAAGCCAGCTCTTCGGAGCTGGTCAGAGAACATACTGGTTCGTTTGGTTCAGTTTTGAGGGATTAACGCTCTCAATGCCACTTTATTGTGGTTTTTTGTACCTTGAAAACTAGATAAGAGCATTAGAATAGTGGAAGTTCTTTGAGAATGGAAACTAGACTAATACAAGACATTCAACAGTAACAAACCAAACGTCTTTTCACAGACAAATTAGTTAAGTGAAGAAGGGCGCACGGTGGATGCCTTGGCACTAGGAGCCGAAGAAGGACGGGACGAACACCGATATGTCTCGGGGAGCCGTACGTAGGCGTTGATCCGGGAATTTCCGAATGGGGAAACCCACTACTCGTAATGGAGTAGTACCTATATCTGAATACATAGGGTATAGGAGGCAGACCTGGGGAACTGAAACATCTTAGTACCCAGAGGAAGAGAAAGCAAATGCGATTTCCTGAGTAGCGGCGAGCGAAACGGAATTAGCCCAAACCAGAAAGCTTGCTTTCTGGGGTTGTAGGACACTCTATACGGAGTTACAAAGAAATAGTGTAGACGAATCGATCTGGAACGATCAGCCGAAGAAGGTAAGAGCCCTGTAATCGAAAGACTGTTTCCTCCAGAGTGGATCCTGAGTACGGCGGAACACGTGAAATTCCGTCGGAATCCGGGAGGACCATCTCCCAAGGCTAAATACTCCCTAGTGACCGATAGTGAACCAGTACCGTGAGGGAAAGGTGAAAAGCACCCCGGAAGGGGAGTGAAATAGATCCTGAAACCGTGTGCCTACAAGTAGTCGGAGCCCGTTAACGGGTGACGGCGTACCTTTTGTAGAATGGACCGGCGAGTTACGATCTCTTGCAAGGTTAAGTTGTATAGACGGAGCCGCAGCGAAAGCGAGTCTGAATAGGGCGTTATAGTAAGGGGTCGTAGACCCGAAACCGTGTGATCTACCCATGTCCAGGGTGAAGGTCAGGTAACACTGACTGGAGGCCCGAACCCACGCACGTTGAAAAGTGCGGGGATGAGGTGTGGGTAGGGGTGAAATGCCAATCGAACACGGAGATAGCTGGTTCTCTCCGAAATAGCTTTAGGGCTAGCCTCAAGAAATGAGTACTGGAGGTAGAGCACTGATTGGACTAGGGGCCCTCATCGGGTTACCGAATTCAGTCAAACTCCGAATGCCAGCTACTTTATCTTGGGAGTCAGACTATGGGTGATAAGGTTCATAGTCGAAAGGGAAACAGCCCAGACCACCAGCTAAGGTCCCCAAGTATACGTTAAGTGGAAAAGGATGTGGAGTTGCTTAGACAACCAGGATGTTGGCTTAGAAGCAGCCACCATTTAAAGAGTGCGTAATAGCTCACTGGTCGAGTGACTCTGCGCCGAAAATGTACCGGGGCTAAACGTATCACCGAAGCTGTGGATTGTTCTTCCGAACAATGGTAGGAGAGCGTTCTAAGTGCAGGGAAGTCAGACCGTAAGGACTGGTGGAGCGCTTAGAAGTGAGAATGCCGGTATGAGTAGCGAAAAAGAAGTGAGAATCTTCTTCACCGAATGCCTAAGGTTTCCTGAGGAAGGCTCGTCCGCTCAGGGTTAGTCGGGACCTAAGCCGAGGCCGAAAGGCGTAGGCGATGGACAACAGGTGGATATTCCTGTACCACCTCCTTTCCGTTTGAACGACGGGGGACGCAGTAGGATAAGGAAAGCGCACCGATGGATGTGTGCGTCTAAGCAGTGAGTGAGTCAGATAGGCAAATCCGTCTGGCAATCACAAGCTGTGATGGGGAGGGAAATTTAGTACCGAAGTTCCTGATTTCACACTGCCAAGAAAAGCCTCTAGTGAGGAAAGAGGTGCCCGTACCGCAAACCGACACAGGTAGGCGAGGAGAGAATCCTAAGGTGATCGGGAGAACTCTCGTTAAGGAACTCGGCAAAATGACCCCGTAACTTCGGGAGAAGGGGTGCTTCTTGCATGAGAAGCCGCAGTGAAAAGGCCCAAGCGACTGTTTAGCAAAAACACAGGTCTCTGCGAAGCCGAAAGGCGAAGTATAGGGGCTGACACCTGCCCGGTGCTGGAAGGTTAAGGGGATGCGTTAGCCGCAAGGCGAAGCGTTGAACCGAAGCCCCAGTAAACGGCGGCCGTAACTATAACGGTCCTAAGGTAGCGAAATTCCTTGTCGGGTAAGTTCCGACCCGCACGAAAGGTGCAACGACTTGGGCACTGTCTCAACGAGAGACCCGGTGAAATTATACTATGCGTGAAGATGCGCATTACCCGCGACAGGACGGAAAGACCCCGTGGAGCTTTACTGTAGCCTGATATTGAATGTTGGTACAGCTTGTACAGGATAGGTGGGAGCCTGAGAAACCGGAGCGCTAGCTTCGGTGGAGGCGTCGGTGGGATACCACCCTGGCTGTACGGACCTTCTAACCCAGGACCGTAATCCGGTTCGGAGACAGTGTCAGGTGGGCAGTTTGACTGGGGCGGTCGCCTCCCAAAGAGTAACGGAGGCGCCCAAAGGTTCCCTCAGAATGGTTGGAAATCATTCGAAGAGTGTAAAGGCAGAAGGGAGCTTGACTGCGAGACCTACAAGTCGAGCAGGGACGAAAGTCGGGCTTAGTGATCCGGTGGTTCCGCATGGAAGGGCCATCGCTCAACGGATAAAAGCTACCCCGGGGATAACAGGCTTATCTCCCCCAAGAGTCCACATCGACGGGGAGGTTTGGCACCTCGATGTCGGCTCATCGCATCCTGGGGCTGTAGTCGGTCCCAAGGGTTGGGCTGTTCGCCCATTAAAGCGGTACGCGAGCTGGGTTCAGAACGTCGTGAGACAGTTCGGTCCCTATCCGTCGTGGGCGCAGGAAGTTTGAGAGGAGCTGTCCTTAGTACGAGAGGACCGGGATGGACACACCGCTGGTGCACCAGTTGTTCCGCCAGGAGCATAGCTGGGTAGCTACGTGTGGAAGGGATAAGTGCTGAAAGCATCTAAGCATGAAGCCCCCCTCAAGATGAGACTTCCCATCATTTTAAATGAGTAAGATCCCTCAGAGACGATGAGGTTGATAGGTTCGAGGTGGAAGCATGGTGACATGTGTAGCTGACGAATACTAATCGATCGAGGACTTAACTAAATTTAGAAAGCGGAGCGGGCTCGCTCAGACACGACACGCATAAGACAGTCCCTGGAAAGACCATGATCTTAGGACTTGTAAGGGAATGACTTATGACGCGAGTGTCTAGCCCGCGCAGCTAGACTGTTTCAGTCTAAGCAATTGAATGTCTTAACTCTTATCTAGTTTTTAGGGTGCAAATCCCAATTGATGCATAGAATCAAGTTAAAGAAATCTAAAAAAAGACTTGCATTTTATATTCAAAGTCAATATAATATACCTTGTCCTTGAAAATTAAAGAGACAATGTCTGGTGGTTATAGCAACGAGCTTTTCATCCACCGAATACTCTACGAGTAACCCCGAAGCATTGAGCATCTTTGAATAAGCTTGTAGATGCAGGGGTCATACAATAAAATTAGATTTAAGGTCTGGTGGTTATAGCAAAGAGGTCACACCTGTTCCCATGCCGAACACAGTAGTTAAGCTCTTTAGCGCCCATGGTAGTTGGGGCATTGCCCCTGCGAGAGTAGGACGCCGCCAGGCGGTATCGGAGGATTAGCTCAGCTGGGAGAGCACCTGCCTTACAAGCAGGGGGTCGCAGGTTCGAGCCCTGCATCCTCCACCATATGCCGGTCTAGCTCAATTGGTAGAGCAACTGACTTGTAATCAGTAGGTTGGGGGTTCAAGTCCTCTGGCCGGCACCACCTAATACCATCTATATTATAGTTAGTAAATATTATGAGCTTTTTGCTCATCTTGGTGAATAATGAGCCATTAGCTCAGTTGGTAGAGCAACGAGCAATACATCTACCGAATAAGCTGCGAGTAACCCCGAAGCATCAATCATCTTCGACTCATCTTGTAGATACAGGGGTTTACAGAATGGACGCTCAAATTAATTAAGAGAACAAACACTTAACGAGCCATTAGCTCAGTTGGTAGAGCATCTGACTTTTAATCAGAGGGTCGCAGGTTCGAATCCTGCATGGCTCACCATTTTTATTGCGGGTGTGGCGGAATTGGCAGACGCGCTAGACTTAGGATCTAGTGTCTCTTGACGTGGGGGTTCAAGTCCCTCCACCCGCACCAATTCTTAATGCGGAAGTAGTTCAGTGGTAGAACACCACCTTGCCAAGGTGGGGGTCGCGGGTTCGAATCCCGTCTTCCGCTCCAGATAATTTGCCATGCCGGGGTGGTGGAATTGGCAGACACACAGGACTTAAAATCCTGCGATAGGTGACTATCGTGCCGGTTCAAGTCCGGCCCTCGGCACCATGCGCCCGTAGCTCAATTGGATAGAGCGTTTGACTACGGATCAAAAGGTTAGGGGTTCGACTCCTCTCGGGCGCGCCATTAACGGGAAGTAGCTCAGCTTGGTAGAGCACTTGGTTTGGGACCAAGGGGTCGCAGGTTCGAATCCTGTCTTCCCGACCATGAAAAATTTAATTATGGGGCCTTAGCTCAGCTGGGAGAGCGCCTGCTTTGCACGCAGGAGGTCAGCGGTTCGATCCCGCTAGGCTCCACCATTTTTTGATCCTTGAAAACTGAACAAAACAACCAGTATGTTAAGTAAGAATTTAGCTAGCTTTAAATTGAGTAAAGAACTCAAAACTCTATTGGAGAGTTTGATCTTGGCTCAGGACGAACGCTGGCGGCGTGCCTAATACATGCAAGTCGAGCGCGGGAAGCCATCTGATCCCTTCGGGGTGACGATGGTGGAACGAGCGGCGGACGGGTGAGTAACACGTGGGTAACCTGCCTATAAGACTGGGATAACTCCGGGAAACCGGGGCTAATACCGGATAATACTATTTCCTGCATGGGAGAAAGTTGAAAGGCGGCTTTTGCTGTCGCTTATAGATGGACCCGCGGCGCATTAGCTAGTTGGTAGGGTAATGGCCTACCAAGGCAACGATGCGTAGCCGACCTGAGAGGGTGATCGGCCACACTGGGACTGAGACACGGCCCAGACTCCTACGGGAGGCAGCAGTAGGGAATCTTCCGCAATGGACGAAAGTCTGACGGAGCAACGCCGCGTGAACGATGAAGGTTTTCGGATCGTAAAGTTCTGTTGTTAGGGAAGAACAAGTACAAGAGTAACTGCTTGTACCTTGACGGTACCTGACGAGAAAGCCCCGGCTAACTACGTGCCAGCAGCCGCGGTAATACGTAGGGGGCAAGCGTTGTCCGGAATTATTGGGCGTAAAGCGCGCGCAGGCGGTTTCTTAAGTCTGATGTGAAAGCCCACGGCTTAACCGTGGAGGGTCATTGGAAACTGGGGAACTTGAGTGCAGAAGAGGAGAGTGGAATTCCACGTGTAGCGGTGAAATGCGTAGAGATGTGGAGGAACACCAGTGGCGAAGGCGACTCTCTGGTCTGTAACTGACGCTGAGGCGCGAAAGCGTGGGGAGCGAACAGGATTAGATACCCTGGTAGTCCACGCCGTAAACGATGAGTGCTAGGTGTTAGGGGGTTTCCGCCCCTTAGTGCTGAAGTTAACGCATTAAGCACTCCGCCTGGGGAGTACGGCCGCAAGGCTGAAACTCAAAAGAATTGACGGGGGCCCGCACAAGCGGTGGAGCATGTGGTTTAATTCGAAGCAACGCGAAGAACCTTACCAGGTCTTGACATCCTCTGAGCACTCTAGAGATAGAGCTTTCCCTTCGGGGACAGAGTGACAGGTGGTGCATGGTTGTCGTCAGCTCGTGTCGTGAGATGTTGGGTTAAGTCCCGCAACGAGCGCAACCCTTGATCTTAGTTGCCAGCATTTAGTTGGGCACTCTAAGGTGACTGCCGGTGACAAACCGGAGGAAGGTGGGGATGACGTCAAATCATCATGCCCCTTATGACCTGGGCTACACACGTGCTACAATGGATGGTACAAAGGGCAGCGAAGCCGCGAGGTGAAGCAAATCCCATAAAACCATTCTCAGTTCGGATTGTAGGCTGCAACTCGCCTACATGAAGCCGGAATCGCTAGTAATCGCGGATCAGCATGCCGCGGTGAATACGTTCCCGGGCCTTGTACACACCGCCCGTCACACCACGAGAGTTGGCAACACCCGAAGTCGGTGAGGTAACCTTTTAGGAGCCAGCCGCCGAAGGTGGGGCCAATGATTGGGGTGAAGTCGTAACAAGGTAGCCGTATCGGAAGGTGCGGCTGGATCACCTCCTTTCTAAGGAAAGATAACGGAAGCCAGCTCTTCGGAGCTGGTCAGAGAACATACTGGTTCGTTTGGTTCAGTTTTGAGGGATTAACGCTCTCAATGCCACTTTATTGTGGTTTTTTGTACCTTGAAAACTAGATAAGAGCATTAGAATAGTGGAAGTTCTTTGAGAACGGAAACTAGACTAATACAAGACATTCAACAGTAACAAACCACGTCTTTTCACAGACAAATTAGTTAAGTGAAGAAGGGCGCACGGTGGATGCCTTGGCACTAGGAGCCGAAGAAGGACGGGACGAACACCGATATGTCTCGGGGAGCCGTACGTAGGCGTTGATCCGGGAATTTCCGAATGGGGAAACCCACTACTCGTAATGGAGTAGTACCTATATCTGAATACATAGGGTATAGGAGGCAGACCTGGGGAACTGAAACATCTTAGTACCCAGAGGAAGAGAAAGCAAATGCGATTTCCTGAGTAGCGGCGAGCGAAACGGAATTAGCCCAAACCAGAAAGCTTGCTTTCTGGGGTTGTAGGACACTCTATACGGAGTTACAAAGAAATAGTGTAGACGAATCGATCTGGAACGATCAGCCGAAGAAGGTAAGAGCCCTGTAATCGAAAGACTGTTTCCTCCAGAGTGGATCCTGAGTACGGCGGAACACGTGAAATTCCGTCGGAATCCGGGAGGACCATCTCCCAAGGCTAAATACTCCCTAGTGACCGATAGTGAACCAGTACCGTGAGGGAAAGGTGAAAAGCACCCCGGAAGGGGAGTGAAATAGATCCTGAAACCGTGTGCCTACAAGTAGTCGGAGCCCGTTAACGGGTGACGGCGTACCTTTTGTAGAATGGACCGGCGAGTTACGATCTCTTGCAAGGTTAAGTTGTATAGACGGAGCCGCAGCGAAAGCGAGTCTGAATAGGGCGTTATAGTAAGGGGTCGTAGACCCGAAACCGTGTGATCTACCCATGTCCAGGGTGAAGGTCAGGTAACACTGACTGGAGGCCCGAACCCACGCACGTTGAAAAGTGCGGGGATGAGGTGTGGGTAGGGGTGAAATGCCAATCGAACACGGAGATAGCTGGTTCTCTCCGAAATAGCTTTAGGGCTAGCCTCAAGAAATGAGTACTGGAGGTAGAGCACTGATTGGACTAGGGGCCCTCATCGGGTTACCGAATTCAGTCAAACTCCGAATGCCAGCTACTTTATCTTGGGAGTCAGACTATGGGTGATAAGGTTCATAGTCGAAAGGGAAACAGCCCAGACCACCAGCTAAGGTCCCCAAGTATACGTTAAGTGGAAAAGGATGTGGAGTTGCTTAGACAACCAGGATGTTGGCTTAGAAGCAGCCACCATTTAAAGAGTGCGTAATAGCTCACTGGTCGAGTGACTCTGCGCCGAAAATGTACCGGGGCTAAACGTATCACCGAAGCTGTGGATTGTTCTTCCGAACAATGGTAGGAGAGCGTTCTAAGTGCAGCGAAGTCAGACCGTAAGGACTGGTGGAGCGCTTAGAAGTGAGAATGCCGGTATGAGTAGCGAAAAAGAAGTGAGAATCTTCTTCACCGAATGCCTAAGGTTTCCTGAGGAAGGCTCGTCCGCTCAGGGTTAGTCGGGACCTAAGCCGAGGCCGAAAGGCGTAGGCGATGGACAACAGGTGGATATTCCTGTACCACCTCCTTTCCGTTTGAACGACGGGGGGACGCAGTAGGATAAGGAAAGCGCACCGATGGATGTGTGCGTCTAAGCAGTGAGTGAGTCAGATAGGCAAATCCGTCTGGCAATCACAAGCTGTGATGGGGAGGGAAATTTAGTACCGAAGTTCCTGATTTCACACTGCCAAGAAAAGCCTCTAGTGAGGAAAGAGGTGCCCGTACCGCAAACCGACACAGGTAGGCGAGGAGAGAATCCTAAGGTGATCGGGAGAACTCTCGTTAAGGAACTCGGCAAAATGACCCCGTAACTTCGGGAGAAGGGGTGCTTCTTGCATGAGAAGCCGCAGTGAAAAGGCCCAAGCGACTGTTTAGCAAAAACACAGGTCTCTGCGAAGCCGAAAGGCGAAGTATAGGGGCTGACACCTGCCCGGTGCTGGAAGGTTAAGGGGATGCGTTAGCCGCAAGGCGAAGCGTTGAACCGAAGCCCCAGTAAACGGCGGCCGTAACTATAACGGTCCTAAGGTAGCGAAATTCCTTGTCGGGTAAGTTCCGACCCGCACGAAAGGTGCAACGACTTGGGCACTGTCTCAACGAGAGACCCGGTGAAATTATACTATGCGTGAAGATGCGCATTACCCGCGACAGGACGGAAAGACCCCGTGGAGCTTTACTGTAGCCTGATATTGAATGTTGGTACAGCTTGTACAGGATAGGTGGGAGCCTGAGAAACCGGAGCGCTAGCTTCGGTGGAGGCGTCGGTGGGATACCACCCTGGCTGTACGGACCTTCTAACCCAGGACCGTAATCCGGTTCGGAGACAGTGTCAGGTGGGCAGTTTGACTGGGGCGGTCGCCTCCCAAAGAGTAACGGAGGCGCCCAAAGGTTCCCTCAGAATGGTTGGAAATCATTCGAAGAGTGTAAAGGCAGAAGGGAGCTTGACTGCGAGACCTACAAGTCGAGCAGGGACGAAAGTCGGGCTTAGTGATCCGGTGGTTCCGCATGGAAGGGCCATCGCTCAACGGATAAAAGCTACCCCGGGGATAACAGGCTTATCTCCCCCAAGAGTCCACATCGACGGGGAGGTTTGGCACCTCGATGTCGGCTCATCGCATCCTGGGGCTGTAGTCGGTCCCAAGGGTTGGGCTGTTCGCCCATTAAAGCGGTACGCGAGCTGGGTTCAGAACGTCGTGAGACAGTTCGGTCCCTATCCGTCGTGGGCGCAGGAAGTTTGAGAGGAGCTGTCCTTAGTACGAGAGGACCGGGATGGACACACCGCTGGTGCACCAGTTGTTCCGCCAGGAGCATAGCTGGGTAGCTACGTGTGGAAGGGATAAGTGCTGAAAGCATCTAAGCATGAAGCCCCCCTCAAGATGAGACTTCCCATCATTTTAAATGAGTAAGATCCCTCAGAGACGATGAGGTTGATAGGTTCGAGGTGGAAGCATGGTGACATGTGTAGCTGACGAATACTAATCGATCGAGGACTTAACTTAAATCTTATGAATGTCTTAACTCTTATCTAGTTTTTAGGGTGCAAACTCTATAAAAGTTCCAGTTGGAACTTCAAGGTCTAGTGGTTATAGCAAAGAGGTCACACCTGTTCCCATGCCGAACACAGTAGTTAAGCTCTTTAGCGCCCATGGTAGTTGGGGCATTGCCCCTGCGAGAGTAGGACACCGCTAGGCAGATTAGAAGTCTTTCGTTCAAGGAAACTTGTATGAAAGGCTTTTTTGTTTTCTTTAAAAATGTAATATTGCTTGGTGTGGGCATGACAATAATCAAGACTAGCCTACCCACTTTGTTTCTTTATACGCCATCTACGATTGAACACTTACTCACCTCCGCAAGGTGCTTTTTCTACGTATTCCTAAGCATTCTTTTCCATTCCAGTTCATTTAGATTTAGAAAAATACAAAAAAGGGTATGATGAATAAGTATTAACATACATATGAATCAGACTTATTTTAACAAGATATCGCAACAAGGAGGCCATTATGGAGTATTTGTTACATTCCAATTTTCTTCCGATGATCAGCAAAATACTAATTGCACTAACCCTATCGGGGGCTATTGGATTTGAACGCGAATTAAAAAACCAGTCGGCAGGGTTTCGAACACACATATTAGTTGGTGTCGGTTCCTGTTTGATGATGTTATTGTCTTTATACGGATTTGAAAATTTTATGGATAATAGTGAGAAAGTGAGATTTGGTCCGGCTAGAATTCCTTCTTATGTAATTAGTGGTATCGGTTTTCTTGGTGCAGGAACTATTATTGTGAATGGAATGAATATAAGAGGCCTAACAACTGCTGCTTCTATCTGGACAGTAGCGGGTATAGGCTTAGTGGTTGGAGCTGGTATGTACGATATAGCTTTGTTCACAACAATTATTATTTTGTTAAGTCTAATTTTTTTAAACAAGTTTGAAAAGTTCTTTCTTAAAAGGAAAGAAAGTCAAATCCTTCAACTGGTCACAGATACAAATTGGAGCTTTGTAGATTTGGAAAATGCTTTAAAAGAGGTAAAGGTAACAACGAGAAAATTAGAATGGAGTCGAGATAAACAAAATCGTTTAATTGTTGAAATGGAAATTGTATGGAAGAAATCTTTTAGCAAACACAAGTTATATGACATATTAGTGGGTTTAGAGGGAATTCAAGAAGTCAGAGAATCCTACGATTTTCATTAAATGAAAATTTATCTGTTTCTTTTGTTTAGAAAAGGGCAAAGATGATGATAGAGATAATATGGTTGCAAGCAGCTAAATTCGTAGTATAATTAGGATAAAGTCAAAGATAGTCAAAGTCAAACGAAAGGGGAGGCAGCATGAGTAACATTTCAGATATCATTGAGCAGTACTTAAAACAAATCTTAAAAACAAATGACAAAAATACCGTAGAAATTAAGCGAAGTGAAATTGCTGACCGTTTCCAATGTGTCCCTTCTCAAATTAATTATGTGATTAACACACGATTTACAGTCGAAAGAGGATATATGGTGGAAAGCAAGCGTGGTGGCGGTGGCTATATCCGAATTATACGAATTAAACATGAGGATAAAGCGAAGCTCATTGATGAAATTATAGGGATGATTAATCCTCAGGTTACGCAGCAAGCAGCAGTAGATATTTTGGAAAGAATGTATGAGGAAGAACTGATTACCAAAAGAGAAGCAAAGATTATGGTCAGTGCGATTAGTCGAGATACGTTGGTATTTCCGTTACCTGTTCGTGATGAAATTCGCTCCAGGATATTAACCGCTATGCTTTCGACATTGAAATATTAAATAAGAAGGGAGAGGACGGTTTTGGAATGTCAGGAGTGTCATGAGCGTCAGGCTAGTTTGAAGTTCACAAAAATCGTGAATGGGAATAAAACAGAAATCAGAGTTTGCGAACAATGCGCAAAAGAGAAAGGATATATTTCTTTTGAAGAAGAAGCGTACACCCTTCATGATTTACTATCTGGTCTTTTTAATTTTGATTCAAAAACGTTAAGTGAGCAGAAAAAAGCGGCTTATCCAGATCCAGGATTAACGTGCCCGAAATGTGGAATGTCCTATCAGGAATTTGCAAGAATCGGAAAGTTTGGATGCGCTAGTTGTTATGAGACATTCTCAGACCGCCTGAACCCTATATTAAGAAGGGTACATAGCGGAAACTCGGAGCACAAGGGAAAAGTTCCTAGTCGAATCGGAATAGATATTAAACACAAACAACAGATTCAAACATACAAGGAAAAGCTCAGAACCCTTATTGATGCAGAAGAATTTGAGCAAGCTGCACAGGTTCGAGATCAAATAAAAGCGTTAGAGAAAAGTAAAAGTGCTGGGGAGGATGAGTCCTAATGTCTTTCCAACAGTTTATAAATGAAGCGATAAGTCCTTGGATGAAGGAAGATGGACCGGATTGCGATATTGTAATGAGTAGTAGAATCCGTTTAGCGCGAAACTTCGATAACATTGCATTCCCTATTATCGCTGACCGTGAAAATTTATCCGAGGTCCTTTCCTTTTTTGAAGAGCAATATAATCAGCAAACATTCCAAGCTTATGAAGACTTAGAATTAATCAAAATGAAGGACTTAAAGCCGATTGAGAAAAGAGTGCTAGTTGAAAAGCATCTGATCAGTCCTTATCTAGCGGGTGCATCAGAAGAATCTGGTGCTCTTATTTCCAAAAATGAACAAGTGTCCATCATGGTGAATGAAGAGGACCATATTCGAATACAATTGTATTTTCCCGGCTTTCAATTAGAAAAAGCATTACAGAAAGCTTTCGAGTTGGATGATTGGTTAGAGGAAAAGGTGGATTACGCGTTTGATGAAAATCGAGGCTATTTAACGAGCTGTCCAACGAATGTTGGAACAGGAATGAGAGCATCGGTTATGATGCACCTTCCGGCTCTTGCTATTACACAAAAAATCAATCGTATGATGCCTGCCATTAACCAGCTTGGATTAGTTGTAAGAGGTATTTACGGTGAAGGTAGTGAAGCATTAGGGAACATTTTTCAAATTTCCAACCAAATTACCTTAGGAAAATCTGAATTGGATATTGTTCAGGATCTTCAAAGTGTCGTGGAAAAGTTGATTGTTCAAGAACGGGAAGCACGTTCAAGATTATTGGATGAAAATGGCATTCAATTGGAAAATCGAATTTTTCGTTCATATGGTGTCTTAGAGCATAGCAGAATCATAGAATCTAAAGAAGCAGCTAGTTGTTTATCTGACGTTCGTTTAGGGATTGATGTCGGATATATAGAAAATATATCGAATACCATTTTAAATGAGCTAATGATTTTAACTCAACCCGGTTTTTTGCAACAATATGCAGGGAAAACACTATCCGCACAAGAAAGAGATATACTACGAGCATCACTTATTCGACAACGCTTTAAACTGGAAAACTAGACGTAAAAATGTAAGGAGGAATTCTAAATGATGTTTGGCCGTTTTACAGAAAGAGCACAAAAAGTATTGGCTTTATCCCAAGAAGAAGCTGTGCGGTTAGGTCATAATAATATAGGCACAGAACATATATTGCTTGGATTGATTAGTGAAGGAGAAGGTATCGCTGCAAAAGCCCTTCACTCCCTAGGATTAGAAACAGAAAAAATCCAAGAAGAAGTAGAGCAGTTAATTGGTAGGGGACAAAAGGTGTCCCAAACCATTCACTATACACCGAGAGCGAAGAAGGTTATTGAGCTTTCTATGGATGAAGCGAGAAAGCTTGGTCATTCTTACGTAGGCACAGAGCACATCCTTCTCGGGCTTATACGTGAAGGAGAAGGAGTTGCGGCAAGAGTTTTAAATAACCTAGGTGTAAGCTTAAACAAAGCCCGTCAGCAAGTACTTCAGCTTTTAGGTAGCAATGAGTCTAGCGGTGGTCAACATGGCCGTGGTGGGCAATCGGCAACAGCGAATACGCCTACACTGGATTCTTTAGCACGTGACTTAACGGCAATCGCAAAAGAAGGAAACATTGACCCAGTTATTGGTCGGGAAAAAGAAATTGAGAGAGTTATTCAAGTGCTTAGTCGTAGAACGAAAAACAATCCTGTTCTAATCGGGGAGCCTGGTGTTGGTAAAACTGCTGTCGCCGAAGGGTTAGCGCAGCAGATTGTGAACAACGAAATCCCAGAAATTCTTCGCGATAAACGAGTGATGACCTTAGATATGGGTACCGTTGTTGCTGGTACGAAATATCGTGGGGAATTCGAAGATCGTTTGAAAAAAGTAATGGAAGAGATTCGTCAGGCAGGAAACATCATTTTATTTATCGATGAACTACACACGCTAATTGGAGCTGGTGGAGCAGAAGGTGCGATTGATGCCTCCAACATCTTGAAGCCATCTCTAGCGCGTGGTGAGCTTCAATGTATTGGTGCGACCACACTAGATGAATATCGTAAATACATTGAAAAAGATGCAGCGTTAGAAAGAAGATTCCAACCGATTCAAGTGAATGAGCCGACTTTAGAGCAATCTATTCAAATCTTGAAAGGTCTTCGCGATCGTTATGAAGCACACCACCGTGTAACCATCACGGATGAAGCGATTGAAGCGGCAGCTAATTTTTCTGACCGCTACATTACAGATCGTTTCCTACCAGATAAAGCGATTGACTTGATTGATGAGGCTTCTTCTAAAGTAAGATTACGTTCTTACACAGCTCCACCGAACTTAAAAGAGCTGGAACAAAGCCTAGATGAAATCAAAAAAGAAAAAGATGCAGCGGTTCAAAGCCAAGAATTTGAAAAAGCAGCATCTCTACGTGATAGTGAGCAACGCCTACGTGATGAGTTGGATAAAACAAAGGATGAGTGGAAGGAAAAACAAGGGCAGGAAAGTTCCGAAGTAACCGTAGAAGATATTGCTAGTGTCGTCTCGACTTGGACGGGAGTGCCGGTCTCTAAGTTGACGAAGGATGAAACCGAGCGTTTGTTAAACATGGAAGAAGTCTTGCACGACCGTGTTATCGGCCAAGAAGAAGCGGTGAAGTCGATTTCCAAAGCAATCCGCCGTGCAAGAGCCGGATTGAAAGATCCAAAGCGACCAATTGGTTCCTTTATCTTCTTAGGTCCGACTGGTGTCGGGAAAACAGAGCTTGCAAGAGCTTTAGCGGAATCCATGTTTGGGGATGAAGATTCGATGATTCGTATCGATATGTCTGAATACATGGAAAGACATTCCACTTCACGTCTAGTCGGTTCCCCACCGGGATATGTCGGATATGAAGAAGGTGGTCAGTTAACAGAAAAGGTGAGAAGAAAGCCATATTCTGTTGTCCTATTAGATGAGGTGGAAAAAGCCCATCCGGAAGTATTTAATATCTTGTTACAAGTGTTAGAGGATGGTCGTCTAACTGATTCAAAGGGAAGAGTAGTTGACTTCCGTAATACGATTTTAATCATGACCTCTAACGTAGGGGCAAGTGAGCTGAAGAACAATAAATACGTTGGCTTTAGTTTAGGGGATGAAGAAGCGAATTATAAAGATATGAAATCTAAAGTCATGAATGAATTGAAAAAAGCATTCCGTCCAGAGTTTTTAAACCGTATCGATGAAATTATTGTCTTCCACTCTCTTGAGAAGAAGCATATGACGGATATCGTCACACTCATGGCGGAACAGCTACAAAAGCGTCTGGCTGAACAAGACATCGACTTTAAACTATCAGATAAAGCGATTGAAAAAATTGCCGATGAAGGCTTTGATCCGGAATATGGGGCAAGACCATTACGTCGTTCCCTTCAGAAAAACGTAGAAGATTTATTATCTGAAGAGCTTTTGAAAGAAAACATTAAACAAGGTCAAAAAATAAAAATTGATGTTAATAAAAAAGGTGAATTCACAGTTTCCGGTAAGTAAAAACTGAATACCCATGCTGTGCACCCATCTAAAAATCGGAGGGTCTCTGCCTTCCGATTTTTTTCACTATTCTTTAATATAGGGAAAAAGTTATAGGTAGTTACACTTATGACAAAAATAGGAACTTTTAATAAAATTGATAGAACAATGTAACTTTCATGTTATTTTGTTCGTATACAATGGTAATAGACAGGGGCGATCCATTTGGCAAAGAAAAAAACAAGATTTGTTTGTCAGGAATGTGGCTATGAATCTCCGAAATGGATGGGGAAATGCCCTGGATGTCAAAGTTGGAATAGCTTAGTGGAAGAGGTAATAGCATCTTCGAGTGGTAAGAGACATACATTAGTATCTCCGCCTTCCGATAGTAAAAAACCGGAACGGCTCACTGCTATTGCATCTGAGGATACACCGAGAATTAAAACAAACATGCCAGAGTTCAACCGCGTGTTAGGTGGCGGAGTCGTACCAGGATCCCTCGTATTAATCGGTGGAGATCCGGGGATAGGAAAGTCGACTCTACTCTTACAAGTATCCTCCCAGCTGGCAGACAGTTCATTAAAGGTTCTTTATATATCTGGAGAAGAATCTGCGAGACAAACGAAATTAAGAGCGGATCGATTAGGTGTTACATCGGATAACCTCTACGTGTTGGCCGAAACAAACCTCGTCGATATCGTGAATCAAATTGATCAGTTAGATCCAGACTTTGTAGTTATCGATTCTATCCAAACGATTTATCGGGAGGAAGTAACAAGCGCGCCGGGGAGTGTTTCGCAGGTGCGAGAATGTACGAGTGAATTGATGCGAATATCCAAAAGTAAAGGCATTCCTATTTTTATTGTAGGACATGTAACAAAAGAAGGCTCAATAGCGGGTCCAAGATTATTGGAGCATATGGTGGATGCGGTTCTTTATTTTGAAGGAGAGCGACATCACACGTTCCGAATTTTGAGAGGGGTAAAAAACCGTTTCGGGAGTACAAACGAAATGGGAATCTTCGAAATGAAAGAAGAAGGACTACAAGAAGTATTAAATCCTTCGCAAATCTTTTTAGAAGAGCGCTCTCAAGGTGCGGCTGGTTCGACGGTAGTTGCATCCATGGAAGGAAGCAGGCCTGTTCTTGTCGAGATTCAATCGCTGATTTCTCCGACTAGCTTCGGAAATCCACGAAGAATGGCAACAGGCATTGATCATAACCGAGTCCCGTTACTGATGGCCGTGTTAGAAAAAAGAGTTGGCTTACTCTTACAAAATCAAGATGCCTATGTAAAAGTGGCTGGTGGAGTAAAGCTAGACGAGCCCGCTATTGATCTCGCAGTAGCGGTAAGTATTGCTTCCAGCTTTAAGGATCAAATTTCTAAACCGAATGATGTTCTCATAGGAGAGGTTGGTCTAACTGGGGAAGTAAGAAGAGTGGCTAGGATTGACCAACGGGTTCAGGAAGCGGCTAAGCTTGGATTTAAGCGAGCTATTATTCCGAAGAAAAACTTAGAAGGCTGGACACCTCCCACATCTATTGAAGTAATAGGTGTAAACACTGTTCAAGAGGCTTTGAAAGCAACACTGGGAGGGTGATACAAGGAGTGGAGGGGTGTAAACTGGTAATCTACTAATCACTACTCAGAAGCTGAAAGATCCTTACCTTATAGGGTTTTAAGGTCAGCGTTGGGCGATCAAATGAACCAAAATTGGATTTAGAGAAATACAAGCCTATCAAAGAGGGATTAAATCGTATTTAGAAATAAATATTTTAGTTTGAATCATTTAAAATGTTTGACTTGTATAATTTACTATGATAAAATTTAAAATTTGCACATTTGACTGTATGCCTAACCTGTGATACGTTATATTTTATTAGCATTTATTTTTTATATATTTTAATCAAAGTGACCGATGTATAAGGAACTAAGGCTAAACATTCAGCCAGGAATTGGCTTCTTGAAGTTTTCTTTATAGAATCGATTATTTTTTCTAAAAAAGGCAATACTGTCAAATAGGAGGTGACTGTGGTGCTAAAACGAATCGTGCAATTATTTATTATCATTGCAGGTGGTACCATTGGGTATTTGTATATACCGGATGTATTAAAATTATTAAATCTAGCAAATGGAAGCTGGATGCAATCGCCATATGTGGGTTTGTTTTTAGCAGCTATTATCCTATATCTCATTACATTTTGGACAGTTGATCACATCGTAAACTTCTTACGGTGGGTAGAAGAAACCTTACTGAAAGCACCAGTAACAGATCTTTTATTTGGTAGCTTTGGTATTATTATTGGGCTAGTAATTGCTTATCTCATTAATATTCCAATCAAGGACATTAAAATTCAGTTAGTCTCGCAAGTATTGCCTCTATTTTTGACTTTCATCCTGGGCTATTTGGGCTTCCAGGTAGGGTTTAAACGTAGAGACGAGTTTCTTTCTTTGCTAACGATTGCGAAGAAAGAGAAAGACAAGGAAAAGAAGAAAGAGTCAGAAGAAAGTGATGCCCCTTCCGACTACTCAAAAGTAAAGATCTTAGATACGAGTGTTATTATCGATGGAAGGATCGCAGATATTTGTCAAACTAGTTTTCTAGAAGGAACTGTGGTTATTCCACAATTTGTGTTGGAAGAGCTGCAGCACATTGCGGACTCATCCGATGTCTTAAAACGAAATAGAGGTCGAAGAGGTCTTGATGTTTTAATTCGAATGCAAAAGGATTTACCAATTCATTTAGAGATTTACGAACAAGACTTTGATGACATTCAAGAAGTAGATAGCAAGCTAGTTAAGCTAGCTAAAGTCGTCAATGGTATTGTTGTTACGAACGATTTTAACTTGAACAAAGTATGTGAGTTTCAAAACGTTCAAGTCTTAAACATCAACGACTTAGCGAATGCGGTGAAACCAGTTGTTCTCCCTGGAGAGGAACTTACCGTTCAAGTGATCAAGGACGGGAAGGAACAAAACCAAGGTGTCGCGTATTTAGACGATGGTACGATGATTGTCGTGGAAGAAGGAAAAGATTATATTGGAAAAACGATTGAAGTTTTAATTACGAGTGTCCTTCAAACATCAGCGGGTCGTATGATTTTCGCGAAACCTAAATTACTTGAAAAAGCGCTATAAAAACGGTATAACTTTATAGAGGAAAGCAAAAGTGATAACACCATGTTATCGCTTTTGTTTTGTAAACAGATATAAAATGGCTGAGAGTGTTCACTTATTGTAATTATATGAATAAAACAAGTTGATAACTCCTTATAGTGCGTGAACATCCTCTTATAAATAAAGTGAAACTTAACAAGTCCGCTGTTACCTACGTTAAGTTTTAAAGGCGGTTTAAAATGTTTGAATATCATGCAATAGTATTGGCTGCTGGTGAAGGGAAAAGGATGAATGTTGGGGAGAATAAGCAATTTGTCCTTATTGGCAAACAACCATTAATCATCCATACACTAGACGTTTTTAACAAGGATCCTTGGTGTTCTTCCATTACATTAGTCGTGAGCAAAAAGGACAAAGAACGGATGGAAGAAATATTAGCAACATATAAGCAAAAGAAGGATATCCATCTTACTATAGGTGGAGCAGAAAGGCAGGAAAGTGTATATTTAGGTTTGCGGGCGATGGAAAAAAGAGATACGGTCGTCTTCGTTCATGACGGAGCAAGACCATTTGTATCGATGGAAAGCTTGCACCATTTAGCTGAAGCAGCTTATCATCATAAGGCTGCGCTTTTGGCTGTTCCGGTTACGGACACGATTAAGCAACGAAATGGACAATCCTTAAATACGTTAGATCGCAAGACCTTATGGGCAGCTCAAACTCCTCAAGCGTTCCACTTTGATATTATATTTGATGCTCATAAGCAAGCAGCACAGGATCAATTTTTAGGAACAGATGATACTTCTCTCGTAGAAAGATTGAATATTCCAGTTGAAATTGTGATGGGAAGCTACGATAACATGAAGCTCACGACACCAGAAGATCTGAAGCGCGCACAAGCTTTTTTGAAGAAATAATAAAGACAGGTTTCCATCACGATTATCGAGGAGGTAAAAATAGCACATGTATCGAATTGGACAAGGGTTTGATGTACATCAATTAGTCGAAGGAAGACCGTGTATTATTGGTGGCATCGAGATCCCTTATGAAAAAGGATTACTAGGGCATTCAGATGCTGACGTTTTGTTACATACGATTGCTGATGCTTTGTTAGGGGCAATTGGAGAAGGAGATATTGGAAGGCATTTCCCGGATACGGATGCAGCATTTAAAGATTTTGATTCGAAAGAGTTGCTAAGTCAAGTATGGGGCATGGTTCGAGAAGCCGGATACACGTTAGGGAATGTGGATTGTACCGTTATTGCACAGGCTCCGAAAATGGCGCCATATATAGAAGAGATAAGGAAAAGTATATCTACTATTTTAGGTTGTGAAATCTCTCAGGTGAATGTGAAAGCAACCACGACCGAACAATTAGGCTTTACAGGACGGAAAGAAGGTATTGCAGCACAAGCTGTGGCAATACTGATACAAGAATAAGAATACATAACCATATTGGAAAGGGGTAAGGAACATGGCAAAGAAAGCAAGAGTACGTTATGCACCAAGTCCAACCGGACATCTTCATATCGGAAATGCTAGAACGGCATTATTTAATTATTTATTTGCAAGACATTTAGGCGGGGACTTTATTATCCGTACGGAGGATACAGATGATAAACGAAATGTAGAAGGTGGAGAAGAAAGCCAGCTTAACTTCTTGAAATGGTTAGGAATTGAATGGGATGAAGGTGCTGACATTGGCGGTGCTTACGGTCCTTATCGCCAAACAGAACGTTTGGACATCTATAATAAATACGTAGAAGAGCTATTAGAGCGCGGCTTAGCTTACAAGTGCTACATGACTGAAGAAGAGTTGGAGCAAGAACGTGAAGAACAAAAAGCTCAAGGGAAAGTGCCGAAATACTCTGGTGCACACCGTGATCTTACGGAAGAGCAGATCAAACAATTCGAATCAGAAGACCGCAAGCCAAGCATTCGCTTCCGTGTTCCTGAGGGGAAAACGTATCAATTTAAAGACATCGTCCGCGATAATATTACGTTTGAGTCAAGCGATTTTGGCGACTGGGTCATCGTGAAGAAAAATGGAATTCCAACTTATAACTTTGCAGTAGCTATTGATGATCATCTCATGGAAATTACACACGTGTTCCGTGGAGAAGAGCATATCTCCAATACACCTAAACAAATGATGATCTATGAAGCGTTCGGTTGGGAAGCGCCAGAATTCGGACATATGACACTTATCTTAAATGAGAATCGTAAAAAGCTTAGCAAGCGGGACGAGCATATTTTACAATTTATTGAGCAATACAAAAATTTAGGTTATCTTCCAGAAGCGTTGTTTAACTTTATTGCATTGTTAGGCTGGTCGCCTGTGGGAGAAGAAGAGATTTTTACAAAAGAACAATTTATTGAAATCTTTGATCCGGAGAGATTGTCAACGTCACCAGCAATCTTTGATCCGCAAAAATTAAAGTGGATGAACAACCAATATATCAAAGCGGCAGACTTCGATCATGTAGTTGAGCTAAGTCTTCCACACTTAATCGAAGCAGAAAAATTACCAAAAGATATGAGTCCGGAACAAAAAGAATGGGCATTAGAACTTATTAGCCTGTACAAAGATCAACTAAGCTATGGCTCTGAAATTGTCGAACTAACAGATCTCTTTTTCAAAGAAGATATTCAATATACGGATGAAGTCATGAACGTCCTAAACGAGGAACAGGTTCCGGAAGTGTTAGAAGCGTTTGCGAAATTTCTAGAAGAAGATGCTGAATTCACTCCAGAAACGATTAAAGCACAAATTAAAGCCACACAGAAAGAAACGAAACATAAAGGAAAAAAATTGTTTATGCCAATTCGGGTTGCGACGACTGGACAAGTTCATGGTCCTGAATTACCGAACGCTATTCACTTGCTTGGAAAAGAAGCGGTGCTAAACCGTCTCCGAGCAACGTTGACTAAACTGGCTAAATAAATCATTTCACATTTGATGAGAAATATAATATAGTATTATTACTATATAAGGTGTTCAGAATTCCTTTGAACACACGTTATACTTAGAACGTTGACGAGGAGAAGTAGAGGGTTTGTCCACTTAGACAGAGAAAATCACCACTGGCTGAAAGTGATTGTAAGGAAGGCACCCTTGAAATGCACCTCAGAGTCCTATGTTGAATGAAGTAGGCATAGGCGGAGCTCTACCGTTATAAGAGTGAAGTGGAGGAGTGTTTGTTTGCTCCTAAACAGAGTGGGACCGCGCATATCAAGCGTCTCTGTGTTTTTCATAACACAGGGGCGCTTTTTCTTATACACCAGGAAAGTATAAACATTTCACAAAAAAACTCGAAAGCACAAGATTTCAAGTCCCAATTATATAGGAAACTAAAGCGTGGCGAGCTTGGTTTCGCCAAGTTTTCTTTATGCGAAAAGACGAAAGGGGGCACGAACAATGGGGTTTTTCAAAATGTTCAAGGAAGATATGGATGTAGTGTTTGATCAAGATCCGGCAGCAAGGACGTATATAGAAGTATTGCTTACGTACTCAGGACTTCATGCAATATGGGCGCATCGGATTGCTCATGTTTTTTATCGGAAGAAGTTCTTCTTTATTGCCCGGGTAATTTCCCAAGTCAGTCGTTTTTTTACAGGAATCGAAATTCATCCTGGTGCTCGAATTGGGAAGCGGTTCTTTATCGATCACGGAATGGGAGTGGTGATTGGAGAAACGTGCGAGATTGGGGACAATGTCACGATCTTTCAAGGAGTAACATTAGGTGGAACGGGGAAAGAAAAAGGAAAGCGTCATCCGACGATTAAAGATAACGCGCTAATTGCAACAGGGGCAAAAATCTTAGGTTCTATTACAATCGGGGAAAGTTCCAAGGTTGGTGCCGGCTCTGTCGTCTTACATGACGTGCCCGATCATTCGACAGTAGTAGGTATTCCAGGTCGGATAGTGGTGCAAAATGGTCAACGAATTCGTCGTGACTTAGATCATCATATTTTACCTGACCCAGTATCGGAAAAAATTAAAAGTATGGAAAAAGAAATGGAAGAATTAAAAGTGCAGCTTAGTGAGATTAAGGGAGTGAAGGAATATGAGCATTAATATCTATAACACGTTAACGAGAAAAAAGGAGCCGTTTATTCCGATTGAAGAAGGAAAAGTTCGGATGTATGTATGTGGACCGACTGTATATAACTACATTCATATCGGAAATGCTCGTCCGGCCATCGTGTTTGATACGGTTCGTCGTTATTTAGAATACCGAGGGTATGATGTGAACTATGTTCTTAATTTCACGGATGTAGATGATAAGATTATTAAAGCAGCGAACGATTTAAAAGAAGAGGTTGGTGTTGTAGCCCAACGATTTATTGATGCTTATAAAGAAGACGTTCAGGCCTTAGGGGTAAAAGAAGCGGGGCATCACCCACGTGTAACCGAAAGCATGGACGAAATCATTGGTTTTATTCAAGTATTAGTGGATAAAGGGCATGCTTATGAAGCGGATGGAGATGTCTATTATCGAACTCGTTCTTTTGACGGTTATGGGAAGCTGTCCCATCAATCTGTTGATGAGCTTCGTTCTGGAGCAAGAATTCAAGTAGGCGAAAAGAAAGATGATCCTTTAGACTTCGCGCTTTGGAAAAAGGCCAAACCGGATGAAGTAGCTTGGGATTCGCCTTGGGGGCAAGGCAGACCAGGCTGGCATATCGAATGCTCTGCGATGGCAAAGAAGTATTTAGGTGACACGATTGATATTCACGCTGGTGGTCAAGATCTCACATTTCCGCATCACGAAAATGAAATTGCTCAATCCGAAGCGGCTAATGGAACATCCTTTGCAAGATATTGGATGCATAACGGGTATATCAATATAGACAATGAAAAGATGTCTAAATCACTCGGAAACTTTGTTTTAGCTCATGATTTAATCGAACAACATGACCCGAGAGTCCTTCGCTTTTTCATGCTTAGTGTTCATTATCGCAACCCGATTAACTTCAGTGATGAGTTATTAAATGGGGCGAAAAATAGCTTAGACCGAATTGTAAATGCGTATGAAAACTTAGAACACCGTAAGCAGTCAAGCACCGATCTTGATAGGAACAAAGAACAATGGGAAGAAAAGCTTCACGATTATCAGCTAAAATTTGAAGAAGCGATGGATGATGATTTCAATACAGCTAACGCTATTGCAGTCCTATTTGATGTAACGAAGGATGCCAACATTTATCTACAATCGGATCACACATCGAAAGCCGTGATCGAAAGCTTCCAATCGTTATTAGAAAAACTTCTTGGCGTATTAGGAGTAAACCTTGCTGCTAGTGATAGCCTGCTGGATGAAGAAATTGAAGCATTAATTGAAAAGCGAATTCAAGCACGAAAAGATAAAGACTTCGCTCTAGCAGACAAGATTAGAGATGACCTCAAGGAACAAAGTATCGTTCTGGAAGACACTCCTCAGGGAACTCGTTGGAAGCGAGGGTAAGGGATGCCAGAAATCGATGTGAAACAAATGAAAAGTTTAACGTTAGCCTATATGGGTGATGCTATCTATGAAATCTATGTTCGTCATCACTTAATCCAATCGGGAAAAGTGAAGCCAAACCATCTTCACCAATTAGCTGTTTCCTTTGTATCAGCTAAATCACAAGCGAGGGTTATTCTGGATTGGCTAGAACGAGGGGATTTAACGGAGGAAGAGGAAGCGGTTGTAAGAAGGGGCAGAAATGCCAAATCAGGCACTGTCCCTAAAAATACCGATGTACAAACCTATCGTTATAGTACAGCGTTTGAAGCATTATTAGGGTATCTATATTTACTTGATGAGACAGATAGATTAGAAACATTAATAGAACGCGCCATTCAATATGTAGAGGATAGGGGTTGATAGTATGGCAGAAGAATGGATTATTGGGAAAAATCCCGTCATAGAAGCATTGCGATCTGGTCGTTCCATCAACAAGGTGTTTGTTTCTGAACAATTACAGCATCAAGCGGTCCAAAAAATACAAGCGCTTGCTAAGCAAGCTGGGACAACCGTTAAGGCTGTACCGAAAAAGAAAATTGACCAGCTAGTAGAAGGTAATCATCAAGGGGTAGCTGCCTCTGTCGCAGCTTATGAGTACAGTACGTTAGAGCACTTATTTGATATTGCGGAGGAAAGAAACGAAGCTCCCTTTTTTATGATCCTAGATGAAATAGAAGATCCACATAACCTAGGCTCTATATTACGAACAGCTGATGCAGCGGGTGTGCACGGAGTCATTATTCCAAAGCGTCGTTCGGTTGGATTAACAGCAACCGTTGCTAAGACTTCAGCCGGTGCTATTGAATACATTCCAGTTGTACGAGTTACCAATATTGCCAACACTATCGAAGAGCTAAAACAACAAAATGTTTGGGTGGTCGGAACAGCGGCGGACGGGAAAGAGGATTATACAGAGCTAGAAGGAACCATTCCAATTGCACTTGTAATTGGGAATGAAGGCAAGGGGATGAGTCGATTAGTGAAAGAGAAATGTGACTGGACTGTTCGACTATCTATGAAAGGAAAGGTTTCTTCGCTGAATGCATCAGTAGCAGCAAGTTTATTAATGTATGAAGTCTATCGTAAAAGAATTCCTGGTGAATAACCATGAATGTACTGGTGGTAGATGGCTACAACATTATTGGGGCATGGGATTATCTGATGGAATTAAAGGAAGATAATTTAGAGGATGCGAGAGATTTACTGATTGAACAGCTTGCTGAATACCAAGCGTATAAAGGGGATCGCGTTATCATCGTTTTTGATGCACACTACGTGAGAGGCATTCAAAAGAAAATCAAAAATTATAACGTAGAAGTAATTTTCACAAAAGAAAATGAAACAGCGGATGAGTGTATCGAACGGTTGGTTAAACGGATCATAAATGTCAAAACAACGGTGTATGTAGCGACATCGGATTACACAGAACAAAGAACCATTTTTGCTCAAGGTGCATTGAGAAAGTCTGCTCGAGAGCTGTTTTTGGAGGTGAAATCGATCCAGAGAGAAATTGAAGAGGACATTGAGACACACCGAAATGAGAAATCCCCAAGTAAAATTCCGTTGTCCAAAGAAGTGCTGGATGTTTTTGAAAAATGGCGCCGTGGTAAACAATAGAAGCTTCGTGTTATTGACGATACAGAATTTGGTACTGTATAATTATGCTATATATCTACGACACGATACGTCGGGGGGAAGCTTGGGTGAACACCATGCACAACGATACAGATAATAAAGAAATTGAATGGGCAGCTTTAGAAGATGATGAAATCATTTCTTTCGTTCATAGTGGGCATAGTCAAGCTTTGGATTTTTTAATCAACAAATATCGAAATTTCGTACGTGCAAAAGCAAGAACGTACTTTCTCATAGGTGCGGATCGAGAGGATATTATACAAGAAGGTATGATTGGTCTCTATAAAGCTATTCGTGACTATAAAGGGGACAAGCTCTCTTCCTTTAAAGCCTTTGCTGAGCTTTGTGTAACACGCCAAATCATTACCGCAATCAAGACAGCGACAAGGCAGAAGCATATACCACTAAATTCCTACGTTTCCTTGGACAAGCCTATGTACGATGAAGAATCAGATCGAACTTTATTAGATGTTATTGCAGGTTCCAAAGCCGTTGATCCGCAAGAACTTATCGTAAATCGCGAAAAATTTGGCGATATGGAATATAAGATGGCGGAGCTGTTAAGCGAATTAGAACGACAAGTCCTGACGTTATATTTAGATGGTAGATCCTACCAAGAAATCTCTGTCGAATTAAAAAGACATGTTAAATCTATAGATAATGCCTTACAAAGAGTGAAGCGAAAGCTAGAAAGATATTTGGAAATTAGTGAAATAACGCTTTAAGAGGATGTTCAAAAAGTCCGGTAAAAATCGCTTTGAACTTCTGCGTTGGCTTGCTTCTCCGTTCCTCATGTATCTATAAGGAATAGTGGATCTTCTGCTAAAGTCGTGCACGTCCTGTGCACAACGCAGAAGTCAGCACATCCTGTGCAAGTCCGGTACTCGAAGCTGCACCGCCTTGAATTTCTTTGCGCTTTTTATCCTCCTTTTTGAAACATAACGCTTTAAATCTTAAATTGACAGACATTTTTAACCGTGCTACTCTAGTAGAAGTGAAAACCCTTAAATGGGGTGATAGAATGCGTAATAAGGTAGTATTGTCCTGCGAGGTGTGTTCCAGTCGGAATTACACGACTAGCAAGAATAAGGCTGCACAAACAGAACGGCTAGAATCGAAGAAATATTGTAAGACGTGTGGCACTCACACCTTACACCGGGAAACGAAGTAGGAAGAAGCCGGATGGCGAAAGTTTGGAGGTACGAGCATGAATGTAATTACGTTCTTAAAGAATGTTTCAAAAGAAATGAAAAAAGTCAGCTGGCCTAAAGGTCGTGACTTAACTCGATATACGATTACGGTTGTTGCTACCGTTGCATTTATAAGTATCTTTTTTGCGCTAGTCGATTTAGGAATTACGGAAATTCTTAACATATTTTTTGAATAATATTGAAACGTTTATGCTATAATGATAGATAATACATGAATCGCTATGAAAACCCGTCTAACGGGTTTTTTAGGTTGTCTAAAAATATCGCATTGCGGGCAAGTCACGAAAGCTTAAATAAGGGAGGGAAGGGCAGAGGAATTTGTCCTAAAAGTATGGAGAAAAACTGGTATGTTGTACACACGTATTCTGGATACGAAAACAAAGTAAAAACTAACTTAGAAAAAAGGTTAGCTACTATGGGCATGGAGGATAAAATTTTCCGTGTTATCGTTCCAGAAGATGAAGAAACAGAAATTAAAAACGGGAAGAAAAAAGTAGCGAAAAAGAAAGTGTTCCCGGGCTATGTGCTAACTGAAATGATCATGACGGATGATTCCTGGTATGTGGTTCGTAATACGCCGGGAGTAACAGGATTCGTAGGATCAACTGGTTCTGGCTCGAAGCCTATCCCTCTCTTGCCGGAAGAAGCGGACATGATTTTGAAACGCATGGGTATGGAAGAACAAGTGACAGAGATAGACTTTGAGTTAAAAGAAAGCGTCCGTGTCATTGACGGACCGTTCAATAACTTTACAGGCACCATCGAGCATATTGATATGGATAAGCAAAAAGTGAAAGTGCACGTCAATATGTTTGGTAGAGAAACCCCTGTGGAACTAGATTTCTCGCAAATCAATAAGCTGTAGTGACGAAGGGATAAAAAGATTATCTTGAATCATTACTTGCATTTATCTTGGAAAGATGCTAAAATTCTTATGTTCTTTATGCCTCGAGTATAAGGTTTTATGCGTATATTTGTTGAGTGGGAGGGGACGACCCTATTACCACATCACGGACTTAAGGAGGTGTGTCTCGTGGCTAAAAAAGTTATTAAAGTAGTTAAACTTCAAATCCCTGCAGGGAAAGCAAATCCAGCACCACCGGTTGGGCCAGCACTAGGTCAAGCAGGTGTTAATATCATGGGATTCTGTAAGGAATTTAACGCCCGCACGCAAGATCAAGCAGGTTTAATTATTCCAGTTGAAATTACGGTTTTTGAAGACCGTTCCTTTACATTTATTACTAAAACTCCGCCTGCTGCTGTTCTTCTTAAGAAAGCAGTTGGGATCGAAACTGCATCAGGTGAACCAAACCGTAATAAAGTTGCGACGATTAAGCGTGACAAGGTGAAAGAAATTGCGGAAACAAAAATGCCTGATTTAAATGCTGCTGATGTAGAAGCTGCTATGCGTATGGTAGAAGGTACAGCGCGTAGTATGGGAATTGTTGTAGAAGACTAATTCCTAAGCATATGAACGCTTGCAGAAGTGTAAGGTTGCGGTAATGGCGGAAACTCCATGTCGCAACCTTTTTCTAAGGTATGGAAAGAACACAAGGCGAAGAACCTTGGGATAAGCTCGACGGGTTGAAAATTCGACCCGCTCCGCTTTTTAAAAGTGGGAGGTATAACCGTTAAAACCACATTCAAGGAGGAAATGAATAATGGCAAAGAAAACGAAAAAGCAACAAGAAGCTTTAAAACTTGTTGATCGTACAAAAGCTTACGAAATTCAAGAAGCTATTGATTTAGTAAAACAAACGGCGAAAGCTAACTTTGATGAAACAGTAGAAGCTGCTTTCCGTCTAGGCGTTGACCCTAAGAAAGCGGACCAACAAATCAGAGGTGCTATGGTACTTCCAAACGGTACTGGTAAAAGCCAACGCGTTCTAGTTTTCGCAAAAGGTGATAAAGCGAAAGAAGCGGAAGCTGCAGGAGCAGATTACGTTGGAGAACAAGATCTTATCAGCAAAATCAACCAAGGTTGGTTCGACTTCGATGTAGTAGTTGCTACACCGGATATGATGGCTGAAGTTGGTAAATTAGGTCGTGTATTAGGACCTAAAGGTCTAATGCCAAACCCTAAGACTGGAACTGTTACATTTGAAGTAGAAAAAGCAATTCAAGAAATTAAAGCTGGTAAAGTAGAATATCGTGTAGATAGACAATCTAACATCCATGTTCCAATCGGAAAAGTATCTTTTGATGCAGAGAAGCTTGTTGAAAACTTTGAAGCAATCACAGACGCATTGCTAAAAGCAAAGCCACAAGCCGCTAAAGGTATTTACATGCGTAATGCCGCGATCTCTTCTACAATGGGACCTGGAATTAAAGTAGATACATCTACTTACGTTCGTCGTTAATATCGTTTGCTATTGACTTTATAGAAACGTTTCGATATAATCTATCATGTTGTGTGATCGGATTTCGATCCCACTTATCAAAATAAATACGTTATACCGTAGACAGTAGGTGCACATTGTGCTTAATAACCTGCCGAGGTTATCGATATAGAATGGTACGAAAACTCTTATCATGTCTAACATCAAAACCTCCATGTCTACATGGAGGTTTTTTTCATGGTCATGGTGATCTAACGGTATGATGGAAAGTCAATAGGAGGTGGAAAAATGTCCAAAACAATCGAGCTAAAAAAGCAAGTTGTTACGGAAATTGCTGACAAATTTCGCGATAGTAAGTCAACAATCCTTGTCGACTACCGTGGACTAGATGTAGCAGAGGTTACAGAGCTTCGTTCTAAATTGCGTGAAGCAGGTGTTGAATTCAAAGTGTACAAAAACACAATGAGCCGTCGTGCTGCTGAACAAGCTGAACTTAGCGAGCTAACAGAAACTTTAGTAGGCCCTACTGCTATTGCCTTCAGTCCTGAAGACGTAGTAGCACCAGCTAAAGTACTTAACAACTTTGCGAAAGAACACGAAGCGCTTGAAATCAAAGGTGGAATCATCGAAGGTAAGGTTGCTACGCTTGAGCAAATTAAAGAGCTTGCAGATCTACCAAGCTACGAAGGTTTACTATCTATGGTACTCAGCGTGCTTCAAGCACCTATCCGCAACTTCGCGTACGCTACAAAAGCTGTGGCTGAGCAAAAAGAAGAACAAGGCGCTTAATGCCTATTTTAGATACGTTTAACAAAACAAAAATTATAAGGAGGAACTAAACATGTCTAAAGAACAAATTATTGAAGCGATCAAAGAAATGACCGTTCTTGAATTGAACGACTTAGTAAAAGCTATTGAAGAAGAATTCGGAGTAACTGCTGCTGCACCAGTTGCGGTTGCAGGTGCTGGTGGCGGAGAAGCTGCTGAAGAAAAAACTGAATTTGATGTAGTACTAGAAAGTGCTGGTGCTTCTAAAATTAAGGTTGTTAAAGCAGTTCGTGAAATCACAGGTCTTGGTCTTAAAGACGCAAAAGATCTTGTAGATAACGCTCCTGGAGCAATTAAAGAAGGCGTTGCTAAAGAAGAAGCTGAAGAAATGAAAGCTAAACTTGAAGAAGCAGGCGCATCTGTAGAACTTAAGTAATAAATAAGAAAAGCTCGGGTCACCCACTTAGCGATGTGCGGACTGCACCTAGCCAAGCTAGGTGGTTCGACTAGCCTCTCTAGTCGCTGGGTGCTGGAGCAAGTCATCGATGTGATAAATTTTCTTATCTTTTAAAGAAAGCTCGCCATAATATGGCGGGCTTTTGCTTATACTAACAAAAATATGTAACAAAATGTCGAGTGATAGGAAACAGATTCAATTTAAAGTAGGTGTTGGAATGTCCGATCATTACTACTCAGAACAGCCTCATTCCACCAGTGATCCAAAAACGTGGAAGTATGAATTAAAAGGTCATGTTTTCACCTTTACAAGTGATCACGGTGTATTCTCGAAAAATGAAGTCGACTTTGGTTCCAGAACATTAATCGACGCTTTTCAAGTGTCGGAAGAACCTGGGGAAATATTAGACCTGGGATGTGGATATGGACCAATCGGACTCTCCTTAGCAAAATCTCATCTAGATCGATCCTTTATTTTATCCGATATAAACCAACGAGCTGTTGAGTTAGCTCGATTAAATGCTCATAATAACCAAGTGCATAATGTAGAAGTCATCCAGAGTAATCGGTTAGAAGCATTTAAAGAAAAGAAGTTTTCTAGTATTTTGATTAATCCTCCGATTCGAGCAGGAAAACCGTTGATTTTTCAAATGTACGAAGATAGTTATCGTGCTCTAGTTCCGAAAGGGCAGCTCTGGGTTGTCATCCAGAAGAAACAAGGAGCACCCTCTACGAAAGATAAATTAGAGGAGCTATTTGGCGAGGTGGAACTGGTAACAAAAGATAAAGGGTATTTTATTTTTTGTGCAGAAAAAACAGAATAAATACTTGACTTTTCCGTTTGACCTGCTTCCAGCTATGTGGTAATATTAAAAAATGCCAATAGGCGACTTACCTTGTCAAGAGAAAATTTTAATTCCGTGTAAATTGTATAAATTACATACGGTTGGTAACAATGGTAAAACTGGGCAACAAAGGTGAAAAGGTATAGTTTTTCATTCTTTTTTCCTTATTATGGTAAGGAAGTCTAACGTTAGATTGAAAGAAGGAAATACATTCACGCACGTGAATGTCATTATAAAACTTGTGACGAAGGTAGGTAGAATCTGCTTCTTAGTGGTTCACAAGTTTGTTCGGCATGTTTAGCCGAATGTGCTATTAAGTAAGAATATAACTTCCAAGATTATAAGTCCTTTACTTAATAGTCTGGATGCTTTACCAATTGGTAAAGCAATTTGTTTCGTTCTTCAAAATTAATTTTTTGAAGAGATTTTTAACAGCAAAACAAGGCTTTCTTACCTGTGTTGAGGTCAGAATTCCTCGTTTTTCTAATTTTTTTATTCTTGATTTGAGGGGTGAATCAGTTGACAGGTCAACTAGTTCAGTATGGACGACACCGCCAACGTAGAAGTTATGCACGCATCAGTGAAGTACTTGAGTTACCGAATCTTATCGAGATTCAGACCGCTTCTTACGAATGGTTTTTAGAAGAAGGTTTGAGAGAAATGTTCCAGGATATTTCTCCAATCGAGGATTTTACAGGTAATTTATCTTTGGAGTTCGTAGATTATAGTCTAGGAGAACCGAAGTATCCTGTAGATGAATCAAAAGAAAGAGATGTTACTTATAACGCTCCTCTTCGTGTAAAAGTTCGCCTTCTTAACAATGAAACGGGCGAAGTAAAAGAACAAGAAGTCTTTATGGGGGATTTCCCATTAATGACGGACACTGGAACCTTTATTATTAATGGTGCAGAACGTGTCATCGTTTCTCAGTTAGTCCGCTCTCCAAGCGTGTACTTCAGTAAAAAAATTGACAAAAATGGGAAACGCGGTTATACAGCAACTGTTATCCCTAACCGAGGTGCTTGGTTAGAGTTTGAAACAGATGCTAAAGATGTTGTGCACGTTCGTATTGATCGTACACGTAAATTGCCAATCACTGTTCTATTAAGAGCACTTGGTTTTGGTACAGATCAAGAGATTATTGATTTGATTGGTGAAAATGAATACTTAAGAAACACGTTAGAAAAAGATAACACGGAGAATAGCGAGAAAGCCTTACTAGAGATTTATGAGCGTCTACGTCCTGGTGAACCACCAACTGTTGAGAACGCCAAAAGCTTACTCGTATCAAGATTCTTTGACCCTAAACGTTATGATTTAGCGCATGTAGGTCGCTATAAAATAAATAAAAAGCTTCATATAAAGAATCGTTTATTTAATCAAACGCTTGCAGAAACCCTTGCGGATCCGGAAACGGGTGAGGTGTTAGCGCAAAAAGGTGATAAAATTGATCGCCGTTTGTTAAATAAACTAATCCCTTACTTGGAAGGGGAAGAAAACAATTTTGGTGAAGAGATTCTGGAGCCTCACGAAGGTGTATTAGAGGATCAAATTAAGATTCAATCCATCAAAATTGTCGATCCTACTGATCCAGAAGGAGAAAAAACGTTAAACGTTATCGGTAACGCCAATGTGGAAAAAAGTGTGAAGAATATTGCGCCAGCAGACATTCTATCTGCGATTAGCTATTTCTTTAACATTTTACACCAAGTTGGTGATACAGATGATATCGACCACTTAGGTAACCGTCGTCTGCGTTCTGTAGGGGAATTGTTACAAAATCAATTCCGTATTGGTTTGTCCAGAATGGAGCGCGTGGTACGTGAAAGAATGTCTATTCAGGATACTTCTTCCATTACACCACAACAATTAATCAATATTAGACCAGTTATTGCATCGATTAAAGAGTTTTTCGGAAGCTCTCAATTATCTCAATTTATGGACCAAACAAATCCGTTAGCGGAGTTAACGCACAAACGTCGTCTATCTGCATTGGGACCTGGTGGTTTAACGCGTGAACGTGCTGGGTTTGAAGTTCGTGACGTTCACTATTCTCACTACGGCCGTATGTGTCCAATTGAGACGCCAGAGGGACCAAACATTGGGTTAATTAACTCATTATCCTCTTATGCAAAAGTAAATACATTTGGGTTTATCGAAACACCTTATCGTCGTGTCGATCCAGAAACTGGTAAAGTAACCGAACAAATTGATTACTTAACAGCCGATGAAGAGGATAACTATGTCGTAGCACAAGCGAATGCTAGATTATCAGATGATCTATCTTTCGTGGATGAAGAAGTTATCGCTCGTTTCCGTGGGGAAAACACCGTTGTTCCTCGTGATCGCCTTGATTATATGGACGTTTCTCCTAAGCAAGTAGTATCTGCGGCGACAGCTTGTATTCCGTTCTTGGAAAACGATGACTCCAATCGTGCCTTGATGGGTGCGAACATGCAACGTCAAGCGGTACCGTTGATGAAACCAGAAGCTCCAATTGTTGGAACAGGTATGGAATACGTATCTGGAAAAGACTCTGGTGCAGCTGTTATATGTAGACATGAAGGTATCGTGGAACGTGTGGAAGCGAAAGAAATTCATGTGAGAAGAGTGTCAGAAGTAGATGGTAAGCAAGTCAAAGGTGATGTTGATCGCTATCGTTTACAAAAGTTCATCCGTTCGAACCAAGGTACATGTTACAACCAACGTCCAATTATCAGCCTAGGCGACCATGTGGTAAAAGGGGAAATTTTAGCCGATGGCCCTTCGATGGAAGATGGGGAGCTTGCGTTAGGACGTAACGTTCTAGTTGGCTTTATGACTTGGGAAGGCTATAACTACGAGGATGCGATCATCATGAGTGAGCGTCTCGTTAAAGATGATGTGTACACATCTATTCATATTGAAGAATATGAATCAGAAGCTAGAGATACGAAGCTTGGACCGGAAGAAATCACACGTGATATTCCGAATGTTGGGGAAGAAGCATTACGTGACCTAGACGAACGTGGAATTATCCGTGTCGGTGCAGAAGTAAGCGATGGAGATTTGCTAGTAGGGAAAGTAACGCCAAAAGGGGTAACCGAACTATCTGCAGAAGAGCGTCTCCTTCACGCTATTTTCGGAGAGAAAGCAAGAGAAGTAAGAGATACTTCTTTACGCGTTCCTCACGGGGCGGGTGGTATCGTATTAGATGTTAAGATCTTTAACCGTGAAGACGGAGATGAGCTTCCGCCAGGTGTAAACCAACTCGTTCGTGTTTATATCGTACAAAAACGTAAGATTCACGAAGGAGATAAAATGGCTGGACGTCACGGTAACAAAGGGGTTATCTCCAAGATTTTACCAGAAGAAGATATGCCTTTCTTACCAGATGGAACACCTATTGATATCATGTTGAATCCGCTAGGGGTACCGTCCCGTATGAATATCGGACAGGTATTTGAATTACACCTAGGTATGGCTGCTCGTGCTCTTGGAATTCATGTTGCATCTCCTGTATTTGATGGTGCTCGTGAAGAAGATGTTTGGGAAACACTTGAAGAAGCTGGTATGCCAAGAGATGCGAAAACAATTCTGTATGACGGCAGAACAGGAGATCCATTCGACAACCGTGTATCCGTTGGGGTCATGTATATGATCAAACTAGCACACATGGTTGACGATAAACTTCACGCTCGTTCAACAGGTCCATACTCTCTTGTTACACAACAACCACTTGGTGGTAAAGCACAATTCGGTGGTCAACGTTTCGGGGAGATGGAGGTATGGGCACTAGAAGCTTACGGTGCAGCGTACACTTTGCAAGAAATTCTTACCGTGAAGTCGGATGACGTCGTAGGACGTGTGAAAACGTACGAGGCGATTGTAAAAGGAGATAACGTTCCAGAGCCTGGAATTCCTGAATCGTTCAAAGTATTAATCAAAGAACTTCAAAGTTTAGGTATGGACGTTAAAATGCTATCTGCAGATGAACAAGAAATTGAACTCCGTGATATCGAAGAAGACGAAAATCAATCAGCAGATAAGTTGAACTTAGAAGTAGAAGAAGGTCAAATGTAAGAAAGTCGTTTTTCAACGATTCGTTATATAGCTGGAGACTAAAGGGAGGTAGGCCCCTTGTTAGATGTTAATAATTTTGAATTTATGAAAATTGGTTTAGCTTCACCGGATAAAATCCGTTCATGGTCTTTTGGTGAAGTCAAAAAACCAGAAACAATCAACTATCGTACACTAAAGCCGGAAAAAGATGGTCTATTCTGCGAAAGAATTTTCGGACCGCAAAAGGACTGGGAATGTCACTGTGGTAAATACAAACGCGTGCGCTATAAAGGCGTTGTTTGTGACCGTTGTGGGGTAGAAGTAACAAAAGCAAAAGTACGTCGTGAGCGTATGGGGCACATTGAGCTTGCTGCCCCTGTCTCTCATATCTGGTATTTTAAAGGTATCCCTAGTCGTATGGGTCTTGTACTTGATATGTCTCCAAGAGCTTTAGAAGAAGTTATTTATTTTGCGGCATATATCGTAACAGACTCAGGAGATACAGCACTCGAGAAGAAACAGCTTCTTTCTGAAAAAGAGTATCGTGCTTATCGCGACAAATATGGCCAATCGTTCCAAGCTCAAATGGGAGCAGAAGCGATTCGTAAGCTTCTTCAAGATATCGATCTTGATAAAGAAGTAGGGTTGCTAAAAGAAGAACTGAAAACGGCTCAAGGACAAAGAAGAACACGTGCGATTAAACGTCTAGAAGTATTAGAAGCATTCCGTAATTCGGGGAATGAGCCTTCTTGGATGATTCTTGATGTACTTCCAATCATTCCACCTGAACTACGTCCTATGGTTCAGTTAGATGGTGGAAGATTCGCAACATCTGACTTAAATGATTTATATCGTCGTGTTATAAACCGTAATAACCGTTTGAAACGTTTATTAGATCTTGGAGCACCTAGCATTATCGTGCAAAACGAAAAGCGTATGCTTCAAGAAGCGGTAGATGCATTGATTGATAACGGTCGTCGTGGACGTCCTGTTACAGGGCCGGGTAACCGTCCGTTGAAATCTTTATCTCACATGCTAAAAGGAAAACAAGGTCGTTTCCGTCAAAACCTATTAGGTAAACGTGTAGACTATTCTGGTCGTTCCGTTATCGTTGTAGGTCCACACTTGAAAATGTATCAATGTGGTCTGCCAAAAGAAATGGCAGTCGAACTATTCAAACCGTTTATTATGAAAGAGCTAGTAGCGAAAGGCCTTGCTCATAACATTAAATCGGCAAAACGCAAGATCGAACGGTTACACCCAGAAGTTTGGGATGTATTAGAAGAAGTAATCAAGGAGCACCCTGTATTACTAAACCGCGCCCCTACGCTTCACCGTTTAGGGATCCAAGCGTTTGAGCCAACGTTGGTAGAAGGACGTGCTATTCGCCTTCACCCATTAGTATGTACGGCATATAACGCCGACTTTGATGGAGACCAAATGGCTGTACACGTTCCATTATCTGCGGAAGCACAAGCTGAAGCTAGAATTCTTATGCTGGCTGCACAAAACATCTTAAATCCGAAAGATGGTAAACCAGTTGTAACACCATCACAGGATATGGTATTGGGGAACTACTATGTAACCCTAGAACGTGAAGGTGCAGTTGGCGAAGGTATGGTATTCAAGGATTTAAATGAAGCCTTGATTGCTTACCAAAATGGTTACGTACACTTGCATACTCGTATTGCGGTAGACGCAAGTTCCTTAGGAAATGTAACGTTTACTGAAGAGCAATCTAAAAAACTGTTGCTTACAACGGTTGGTAAACTTATTTTCAACGAAACGTTACCTAGCTCTTTCCCTTACATGAATGAGCCAACACAAGCAAATCTGGAAGTGAAAACACCAGAACATTACTTTGTTGAAAAAGGCACAAACATTAGAGAAGAGATTGCCAAGCGAGAGATTATCCCTCCATTCAAGAAGGGTATCTTAGGTAACATTATCGCAGAGGTATTTAAACGATTTAAGATTAGTGAAACATCGAAAATGCTTGACCGTATGAAAGACTTAGGCTTTAGCTACTCTACGAAAGCGGGTATTACGGTTGGGGTATCTGATATCGTCGTATTAGCCGATAAACAAGTTATCCTAGAGGAAGCGCAAACGAAAGTAGATAAAGTGTTGAAACAATTCCGTCGTGGTTTGATTACGGAAGAAGAGCGTTATGATCGTGTTATCGCTATCTGGTCGAAGGCGAAAGACGATATTCAAGAAAAACTAATGAAATCACTAAACCCACGTAACCCTATCTTTATGATGAGTGACTCTGGAGCTCGTGGTAACGCATCTAACTTTACACAGCTAGCTGGTATGCGTGGTCTAATGGCCAACCCGGCTGGTCGAATCATTGAGTTACCGATCAAGTCTAGTTTCCGTGAAGGTTTAACGGTATTAGAGTACTTTATTTCTACTCACGGTGCTCGTAAAGGTCTAGCGGATACAGCCTTGAAAACAGCCGATTCTGGTTACTTAACTCGTAGACTAGTTGATGTTGCTCAAGACGTAATCGTGCGTGAAGAAGATTGTGGTACAGATAGAGGTCTTACTGTTCAATCGATTAAAGAAGGAACAGAAATGATCGAGCCGCTAATCGATCGACTCATTGGTAGAACGTCCTTCCAGACGATTTATCATCCAGAGACGAAAGAATTGCTTGCTGAACGTAACGAAGTGATTACAGAGGATAAAGCAAAACAAATTGTCGATGCGGGAATTGAGCAGCTTATGATACGCTCTGTCTTCACCTGTAATACGAAGCATGGTGTATGTAAGAAATGTTACGGACGTAACTTGGCAACTGGTGACGAGGTAGAAGTAGGAGAAGCGGTTGGTATTATCGCAGCACAATCCATCGGAGAACCAGGTACACAGCTTACTATGCGTACGTTCCACACCGGTGGGGTAGCTGGAGATGATATCACACAAGGTTTACCGCGTATCCAAGAGCTATTTGAAGCTCGTAATCCGAAAGGTCAGGCTGTTATTAGTGAACTCTACGGTACCGTTCAGGACATCAACGAAGTGAAAGACAAACAAGAAATTGTTGTCCAAGGTGCAGTGGAAACAAAATCTTATACAGCTCCATACGGCGCGCGAGTAAAAGTTACTATTGGTGATGAGGTTATTGCGGGTCAAGAACTAACAGAAGGTTCTGTAGATCCAAAAGAACTATTAAAAATCCAAGGTATCGATGGTGTGCAAGAATACCTACTCAAAGAAGTACAAAAAGTTTACCGTATGCAAGGGGTAGAAATTGGAGATAAGCACGTCGAAGTTATGGTAAGACAAATGCTTCGTAAAGTACGTGTTGCAGATGCTGGGGATACAGAAGTATTACCAGGCTCTCTACTGGAAATTCACCAATTCCGAGATGCGAACAAGGAAGTGTTGTTACAAGGTAACCAACCAGCTGTTGGTCGTCCAGTACTTCTTGGTATCACGAAAGCATCTCTCGAAACAGATTCCTTCTTGTCCGCTGCTTCCTTCCAAGAAACTACTCGTGTCTTGACAGATGCAGCAATTAAAGGAAAACGTGACGAACTCCTTGGACTGAAAGAGAATGTAATTATTGGTAAGTTGGTTCCTGCCGGCACAGGTATGCAAAAATACCGCAAGATTACGGCTAAGACAGATGAGCCAGTAGATGAAGTAATTGAACCAAATTTCACAGAAGAGATTACACAGTAGTACTACAATATTATAAAAGACAAGGTTAAACGAGGAAGTACACCTCTGAAGAAGGTTTTCAATTCAGAGAAAAGAGGGCGGAACTAGCGCCTTCTTTCTCTGTAAACCTATTAATGTGTGTTCAAAAAGGAGGATAAAAAGCGCAAAGAAATTCAAGGCGGTGCAGCTTCGAGTATCAGACTTGCACAGGATGTGCTGACTTCTGCGTTGTGCACAGGACGTGCACGACTTTAGCAGAAGATCCACTATTCCTTATAGATACATGAGGAACGGAGAAGCAAACCAACGCAGAAGTTCAAAGCGATTTTTACCGGACTTTTTGAATATCTTCTATTATTAATTTCCTTCGATTTAAGTTGACATTAAAATAGTTGGATGATAATATATTCAAGGTGCTTCCGATTATCCTTGTTGCTTTGGAGGATATGTAAATGTCTTATGATAAAGTGGCACAGGTGAAAACTGGTTTGATAATAGGAACCAAACAAACTTTGAAAGCCATGAAAAATGGTGAAGTTAGTGAGGTTGTTATTGCTGATGATGCTGATCAGCATATAACAAGTAACGTGTCGCGTCTTGCTAAAGAATTGAATATCCCCTGCACACGAGTGGATTCTATGAAAAAGCTCGGAGCAGCATGTGGAATAGATGTGGGGACAGCGACAGTGGCGATAAAGCAATAAAGTTTTGGCGGGTATTCGCGAAAGCTTTGTTTTTTGCCTTGTTATGAACCACCTGGATATGTGGTATTACAAAACATTGCCGAAAGGAGGAAAATTAGATGCCTACAATTAATCAACTTGTACGTAAAGGTCGTGTGAGCAAGGGTAAAAAATCTGACTCACCTGCACTTAATAAAGGCTACAACAGCTTCAAAAAGTCTTTGACTAACCAATCTTCTCCTCAAAAACGTGGAGTATGTACTCGTGTTGGTACTCTAACACCTAAGAAACCGAACTCTGCACTTCGTAAATATGCTCGTGTGCGCTTGACTAATGGAATCGAAGTTACAGCTTACATTCCAGGTATCGGCCACAACCTACAAGAGCACAGTGTTGTTCTAATCCGTGGTGGACGTGTTAAGGACTTACCAGGGGTACGTTATCACATCGTTCGTGGTGCGTTAGATACTGCTGGTGTAGATGGTCGTATGCAAGGACGTTCTAAATACGGAACAAAGAGACCTAAGAAATAAGGATTCGAAAAATAACAAACAATAAAGGGAAGGAGGGGGACATATGCCACGTAAAGGACCAGTACCAAAGCGTGATGTCTTGCCAGATCCGATTCACAACTCTAAGCTTGTAACTCGTCTAATCAACCAAATCATGGTGGATGGACAACGCGGAAAAGCTCAAAAAATTCTTTATAAAGCTTTTGAACTAGTGGAAGAGCGTAGCGGTCAAAATGCTATGGAAGCTTTTGAACAAGCAATGAAAAACGTTATGCCAGTACTTGAAGTACGCGCTCGTCGTGTTGGTGGTTCAAACTACCAAGTACCAGTTGAGGTTCGTCCAGAACGTCGTCAAGCACTAGGTCTTCGTTACATTGTAAACTACTCTCGCCTACGCGGAGAAAAAACAATGGAAGAGCGTCTAGCTAACGAAATTTTGGATGCATCCAACAACACAGGTGCTTCCGTTAAGAAACGCGAAGATATGCACAAAATGGCAGAAGCAAACAAAGCGTTTGCTCACTACCGTTGGTAAGAACATGCTAATAAAAAGATTAGCCTAGAAAGCCAACTGCTCATAGGCTAGTCTGCTTATTAACATCAAACTAAACTAATTTTTACTCAGGAAGGAGACAACATTCATGCCTAGAGAGTTCTCCTTGGAAAAGACTCGTAATATCGGTATAATGGCGCACATTGATGCTGGTAAAACAACAGCAACCGAACGTATTCTTTTCTACACAGGACGTATCCATAAAATTGGAGAAACACACGAAGGTGCTTCTCAAATGGACTGGATGGAGCAAGAGCAAGAACGTGGTATCACCATTACATCTGCTGCAACTACAGCGCAATGGAAAGGTCACCGTATCAACATCATTGATACACCAGGACACGTGGACTTCACAGTAGAAGTTGAACGTTCCCTACGTGTACTTGATGGTTCCGTTGCAGTTCTAGATGCACAATCAGGTGTTGAACCACAAACAGAAACGGTATGGCGTCAAGCTACAACGTACGGAGTTCCTAGAATTGTATTCGTAAACAAAATGGATAAAATCGGAGCTGACTTCCTTTACTCTGTTAAGACTTTAGGAGATCGCTTAGGTGCTAATGCGCATCCAGTTCAACTTCCAATCGGTGCAGAAGATGATTTCGAAGGAATTATCGACCTAATCACGATGGAAGCATTCTACTACTTAGATGACCTAGGAACTCGTGCTGAAGCTCGTCCGATTCCAGATGATATGAAGGATCTAGCTGAAGAATACCGCACAAAGCTTCTTGAAGCAGTTGCAGAGTTAGATGAAGATTTAATGATGAGATACTTAGAAGGCGAAGAAATCTCCAACGATGAACTAAAAGATGCGGTTCGTAAAGCAACTCTAAGTGTTGAATTTTATCCAGTATTCTGTGGATCTGCTTTCAAAAACAAAGGGGTTCAGCTTCTTATTGATGGAGTAGTAGATTACCTACCTGCTCCAACAGATGTACCTCCAATTGAAGGTACCGTTCCACAAACAGAAGAAAAAGTAGTTCGTAAAGCGGACGATAACGAACCATTCTCTGCACTAGCATTTAAAGTTGCAACAGACCCGTTCGTTGGTAAACTTACATTCTTCCGTGTTTACTCTGGAACATTAGAATCAGGTTCTTACGTGAAAAACTCTACGAAAGATAAGCGTGAACGTGTAGGACGTATTCTACAAATGCACGCCAACTCTCGTGAAGAGATTTCAACTGTATATGCTGGTGACATCGCTGGTGCTGTGGGTTTAAAGGATACAAGTACAGGTGATACTCTATGTGAAGAGAAAAACCTTGTCATCCTAGAGTCTATGGAATTCCCAGAGCCGGTTATCTCTGTTGCAATTGAACCGAAGTCTAAAGCTGACCAAGATAAAATGTCAGTGGCACTTGGTAAACTTGCAGAAGAGGATCCAACATTCAAAACAGAAACAAACCCTGAAACTGGTCAAACGATTATTTCTGGTATGGGTGAACTTCACCTTGATATTATCGTAGACCGTATGAAGCGTGAGTTTAAAGTGGAAGCAAACGTAGGTGCTCCTCAAGTATCCTACCGTGAAACATTCCGCGGTTCCGCTAATGTGGAAGGTAAATTTGTTCGTCAGTCTGGTGGTCGTGGTCAATATGGTCACGTTTGGATCAAGTTTGAGCCAAATGAAGAAGGTGCTGGATTTGAATTTGAAAACAAAACAGTTGGTGGATCTGTACCTCGTGAATACATTGGCTCTGTAGAAGCTGGTGTTAAAGAAGCGATGGAAAACGGTGTTGTTGCCGGATATCCACTAGTTGACATTAGAGCTACCCTATTTGATGGAAGCTACCACGATGTTGACTCGAACGAAACAGCGTTTAAAGTAGCTGCATCTATGGCACTTAAAGCTGCGAAAAACAAATGTAACCCTGTTCTACTTGAGCCAATGATGAAAGTAGAAGTTGTTATCCCAGAAGAATACATGGGTGACATCATGGGTGACATTACATCCCGTCGTGGACGTGTAGAAGGTATGGAAGCTCGTGGATCTGCTCAAGTAGTTAAAGCATTTGTACCACTAGCTGAAATGTTTGGGTATGCAACGGCACTTCGTTCTAACACGCAAGGTCGTGGAACATATACTATGCACTTTGACCACTACGAAGAAACACCTAAGAGCATTGCTGAAGAAATCATTAAGAAAAATGCTGGTGAATAACAGAATTGTTGACATTCATCTAGTATAACTTGTATTGTATGCTTAGGAATTTCGAATCCGTTATTCCTAAGCAAACCATACATTTATAAATAAAAAAGACTTTTATTTACTTAAAGGAGGAAATATAAATGGGTAAAGCAAAATTTGACCGTTCAAAAGACCACGTTAACATTGGTACAATTGGCCACGTTGACCATGGTAAAACAACTTTAACAGCTGCAATCACTACAGTACTTTTCAACAAGTATGGTATTGGTGAAGCGCGTGCATATGATCAAATCGATGGTGCTCCAGAAGAAAGAGAACGTGGTATCACAATCTCTACAGCACACGTTGAGTATGAAACTGACAACCGTCACTATGCACACGTTGACTGCCCAGGTCACGCTGACTATGTTAAAAACATGATCACTGGTGCTGCGCAAATGGACGGAGCTATCCTAGTAGTATCTGCTGCTGATGGTCCAATGCCACAAACTCGTGAGCACATCCTACTTTCTCGTAACGTAGGTGTACCTGCGATCGTAGTATTCCTTAACAAATGTGATATGGTAGATGACGAAGAGCTTCTTGAATTAGTAGAAATGGAAGTTCGTGACCTTCTTTCTGAGTACGACTTCCCTGGTGATGATGTACCAGTTATCAAAGGTTCTGCTCTTAAAGCATTAGAAGGTGACGAAAAATACGTGAACGCAATCTATGAACTAATGGATGCAGTTGATGAGTATATTCCAAGACCTGACCGTGACACTGAAAAACCTTTCATGATGCCAGTTGAGGATGTATTCTCAATCACTGGTCGTGGTACTGTTGCTACTGGACGTGTAGAGCGTGGAGTAGTAAAAGTAGGGGATGAAGTAGATATCATCGGTCTTGCTGAAGAAGCATCTAAAACAACTGTAACTGGTGTTGAAATGTTCCGTAAGCTTCTTGACTATGCAGAAGCTGGAGACAACATTGGTGCACTTCTTCGTGGGGTATCTCGTGAAGATATCAACCGTGGTCAAGTACTTGCTAAACCAGGTACAATCACACCGCACACAAACTTCAAAGCTGAAGTTTATGTATTATCTAAAGAAGAAGGTGGACGTCACACTCCATTCTTCTCGAACTACCGCCCACAGTTCTACTTCCGTACAACGGATGTAACTGGTGTTATCAACCTTCCTGAAGGTGTAGAAATGGTAATGCCTGGTGACAACACGGAAATGACTGTAGAGCTTATTTCTCCAATTGCTATTGAAGATGGTACAAGATTCTCTATCCGTGAGGGTGGACGTACTGTTGGATCTGGTGTTGTATCAGTCATCGAAAAATAATAATTGATATTTAAAGCAGGTAGCTTGTTTCGCTACCTGCTTTTTGTTTTGAGCCATCAAGTTTTAGTCTGACTCTCTGGTAAGAAACTTCGCTTAACATGTGTACGTCCACCCTAGAAGAAATAAATCTGATCATAATGGTACTGGGTAATGGACATCTGTTCCACTATTTCGGCTTTTTCATAGTTTAGGGTTTCTTACGGAGATGTGAACCTTTATTCACATTTTATAGAACCATGCCTTAGTCCGCTTAAAAATTGGTTAATAATTGTAATTAACAACCAGAACTTGAAGTCAGTATTATTACTATGTATAATACCGATTAGTGTCTTATTATGACTAGAAAAATCTAGTGCGAATAAAATTGTAAAAATGGTTGCATTGACTGGGTTTCTTCTATATAATAAATAATGTTGGTCATAAAAAAGGCGATGATGCGGAAGGTTGTTGGCACACCCGGCCCCTTTGCCATGGCGGGGTGTCGAGGAATTTTCGCGGAGAATGTCTATTTTAAAATGGGCGAAAAGGAGGGAAAATAATGGCAAAAGAAAAAATCAGAATCAGATTAAAAGCGTATGATCACCGTATTCTAGATCAATCGGCTGAGAAAATCGTAGACACAGCGAAACGTTCGGGTGCAAGTGTTTCTGGACCAATTCCGCTACCTACTGAAAAATCTGTGTACACAATCTTGCGTGCGGTGCACAAGTACAAAGATTCTCGTGAACAATTCGAGATGCGTACACACAAACGTCTTATTGACATTGTTAGTCCAACACCACAAACAGTTGATGCGCTAATGCGTTTAGACTTACCATCTGGTGTGGACATCGAAATTAAACTATAAAAAAGATTTTAAAGAAAATGGAGGTGTAACGGATGACGAAAGGAATCTTAGGAAGAAAAATCGGCATGACTCAACTTTTCAATGAAACTGGAGAGCTAGTTCCTGTAACGGTTATTCAAGCTGAGCCTAACGTAGTTCTTCAACTTAAAACAGTTGAAACGGACGGATATGAAGCAGTGCAGCTAGGATTTGCTGATCAAAAGGCAAACAATGTAAACAAACCTGCTAAAGGTCATGCTGAAAAAGCGAACACAACGCCTAAGCGCTACATTCGTGAATTCCGTGACGCTAATCTTGAAGACTACACTGTCGGTCAAGAAGTTGGCGTAGACGTATTTCAAGCTGGAGATGTCGTAGATGTAACTGGTACTTCAAAGGGTAAAGGATTTCAAGGTGCAATCAAGAGACATAACCAATCTCGTGGACCAATGTCTCACGGTTCTCGTTACCACAGAAGACCAGGTTCTATGGGTGTAATTGACCCTATGCACGTTTTTAAAGGTAAAAAGCTACCAGGACAAATGGGTGGAGAAACAATTACTATCCAAAACCTTGAAGTAGTAAAAGTAGATACAGATCGTAACCTACTTTTAGTAAAAGGTAATGTACCTGGAGCAAAAAAATCTTATGTACAAATTACCAGTGCGGTAAAGGCTAACTAATCATTAATTGAAGGGAGGATATGTCATGCCTAAAGTAGCACTATATAATCAAACTGGATCTCAAGTCGGCGATGTGGAATTAAACGATGCTGTATTTGGGATTGAGCCGAATGAGCACGTATTACACGAAGCAGTCCTAATGCAACGCGCTTCTTTACGCCAAGGAACTCACGATGTTAAAGGTCGTTCAGAAGTTCGTGGTGGAGGACGTAAGCCGTGGCGCCAAAAAGGTACTGGTCGCGCTCGTCAAGGTTCTATCCGCTCCCCGCAATGGGTTGGTGGTGGAACAGTATTCGGACCAACTCCTCGCAGCTACAGCTATAAACTACCTAAAAAGGTTCGTAGATTAGCAATCAAATCTGCGTTATCTTCTAAGGTGAAAGAAGAAAGCTTATTCGTTCTTGACAACCTTTCGATCGAAGCTCCTAAAACAAAAGAAGTAAAAGCTGTTTTATCTGGTCTTAACGTTGATAGCAAAGCTTTAATTGTTACTCTTGAAAAAGATGAGGTCGTTGCACGTTCTGCTAACAACCTACCTGGAGTGAAGGTTCTAACAGTAAGTGAAGTAAATGTTTTAGACTTGCTTACGCATGACAAGCTGATCTTGACGAAAGAGGCAGCTGAAAAAGCAGGGGAGGTGCTTGCATAATGAAAGATCCACGTGATATTATTAAGCGCCCTATTATAACTGAGAATTCTGCAGACCTTATGGCTGATAAAAAATATACTTTTGAAGTGAGTACCAAAGCGAACAAAACTGAAATTAAAGATGCGATCGAATCCATCTTTAGTGTGAAAGTTGTGAACGTAAATACTATGAACCTCAAAGGTAAATTTAAACGTATGGGTCGTTACGGTGGATTCCGCCCAGACCGTAAAAAAGCAATTGTAACACTGTCTGCTGACAGTAAAGAGTTAGACTTTTTTGAAGGTGTTTAATCCAATATTTGAATAAGAAGGAGGGAAAACGATGGCGATTAAAAAATACAAACCAACCTCTAATGGTCGACGTGGTATGTCAGGTTCTGATTTCGCAGAAATTACAACTGATAAGCCGGAAAAATCCTTGCTTGCTCCACTTCACAAACACGGTGGACGTAATAACCAAGGTAGATTAACAGTTCGTCATCAAGGCGGCGGTCACAAACGTCAATATCGCATCATCGATTTTAAACGCGATAAAGATGGAATACCAGGACGCGTTGCTACTATTGAGTACGATCCAAACCGTACTGCTAATATTGCGCTTATCCACTATGTAGATGGTGAGAAGCGTTATATCCTTGCTCCTAAAGGATTAAAAGTAGGAGATGAAATTCTTTCTGGAGAAGGTGCTGACATCAAAGTTGGTCACTCTCTAGCATTAGAAAACATTCCAGTAGGTACAATCATTCATAACATCGAGTTAAAACCGGGTCGTGGAGGACAATTAGTTCGTTCTGCTGGTTCACAAGCTCAAATCCTTGGTCGTGAGGATAAATATGTTCTTGTAAGATTGACTTCTGGTGAAGTTCGCCTAGTACTAGGTACTTGCCGCGCTACTGTAGGTCAAGTAGGTAACCTAGAACACGAACTAATCAACGTTGGTAAAGCTGGACGCTCACGTTGGAAAGGTATCCGTCCAACAGTACGTGGTTCTGTAATGAACCCGAATGATCACCCACACGGTGGTGGTGAAGGACGTGCGCCAATCGGACGTAAGTCACCAATGTCTCCATGGGGTAAACCAACTCTTGGATACAAAACTCGTAAACGTAACAAACCAACTGACAAGTTTATCGTACGTAAACGTAAAAAATAACGGGGTTGCTAGACGGGAACAAATGCCCGTCTGTCAATCGCGAAGGGAGGCTTATGCATGGGTCGTAGCTTAAAAAAGGGACCTTTCGTGGATGACCATTTAATGAAAAAGGTTGAACAACTTGATTCTGATAACAAAAAACAATTGATTAAAACTTGGTCTCGTCGTTCTACAATTTTTCCTAATTTCGTTGGCCACACTATCGCTGTTTATGATGGTCGTAAACACGTACCAGTTTATGTAACAGAAGATATGGTAGGACACAAATTAGGAGAATTCGCACCAACTCGTACCTATAAAGGTCACGCTGGTGATGACAGAAAAACAAAACGTTAATGAGAGGAGGCACTCCTAATGCAAGCTAAAGCTGTTGCAAAATCTGTTCGTATCGCTCCTCGTAAAGTTCGTTTAGTAATAGATTTGATTCGAGGGAAAAATGTAGGGGAAGCTGTAGCGATTCTACGCCACACACAACGTGGAGCTTCACCTGTAGTGGAAAAAGTACTTCGTTCTGCTATCGCTAACGCAGAGCACAACTACGAAATGAACCCAGATAACCTAGTTATCTCGGAAGCATTCGTAAACGAAGGAGCAACAATGAAACGTTTCCGTCCACGTGCGATGGGTCGTGCAAGTCAAATTAATAAAAGAACGAGCCACATCACAGTGGTTGTATCAGAAAAAAAGGAGGGATAATTCGTGGGTCAAAAAGTTAATCCGATAGGACTTCGTGTCGGTGTAATCCGTGACTGGGAATCCAAATGGTACGCTGGTAAAGATTACGCTGATCTATTGCATGAAGACATTAAGATTCGTGAATATATTGAACTACGTTTAAAGGATGCTGCAGTATCTAGCATTGAAATCGAGCGTGCTGCAAACCGCGTAAACATCTCTATCTCAACTGCTAAACCAGGTATGGTAATTGGTAAAGGTGGTTCTGAAGTAGAAGCTTTACGTAAATCTCTTAACGCCTTAACTGGTAAAAGAGTTCACATTAACATCGTTGAAGTGAAAAAGGCTGATATCGATGCTAAATTAGTAGCAGAAAATATTGCTCGTCAACTTGAAAATCGTATTTCATTCCGTCGTGCGCAAAAACAAACCATTCAACGTGCAATGCGTGCAGGAGCTAAAGGGATTCGTACCCAAGTATCAGGCCGTCTAGGTGGAGCTGATATCGCTCGTGCGGAACACTATAGTGAAGGAACTGTACCACTACACACACTACGTGCGGATATCGACTACGGTACTGCAGAAGCAGATACTACGTACGGTAAATTAGGTGTTAAAGTGTGGATCTATCGTGGAGAAGTCCTTCCAACTAAAAACAAAAAATAAGGAAGGGGGAACGCATTATGTTAATGCCCAAACGTGTAAAACATCGTAAACAACATACCGGTCGCATGAAAGGTAAAGCAAAAGGCGGTACAGAGGTTGCATTTGGTGAGTATGGTCTACAAGCTGTAGATGCTTCTTGGATTACAAGTCGTCAAATTGAGTCAGCTCGTATCGCAATGACTCGTTATATGAAGCGTGGTGGTAAAGTTTGGATTAAAATTTTCCCAGACAAACCATATACTGCGAAACCTCTAGAAGTACGTATGGGTTCCGGTAAAGGGGCTCCAGAAGGATGGGTAGCAGTAGTAAAACCAGGAAAAATTATGTTTGAAATCGCAGGTGTTTCTGAAGAAGTAGCACGTGAAGCGTTACGTCTTGCTTCTCATAAACTACCGGTTAAAACGAAATTTGTAAAACGCGAAGAAATTGGTGGTGAAATCAATGAAGGCTAATGAAATAAGAGAACTAACCACTGCCGAAATTGAACAAAAAGTTAAATCTTTAAAAGAAGAGCTTTTCAACTTGCGTTTTCAGCTAGCGACAGGACAACTAGAAAACACTGCACGTCTTCGTGAAGTTCGCAAATCTATCGCACGTATGAAAACTGTTGTTCGTGAAAGAGAGCTAAGCGTAAATAACTAGTAAACCCGAGAGGAGGTTAGCCTCAAATGAGTGAACGTAATAATCGTAAAGTCTACACTGGTCGTGTAGTCTCTGACAAAATGGATAAAACCATCACCGTTATGGTTGAAACATATAAGTTCCATAAGCTTTATGGAAAACGTGTTAAGTACTCTAAAAAGTTTAAAGCACATGATGAAAACAACCAGGCTAAAACTGGTGATGTTGTTCGTATCATGGAAACTCGCCCACTATCTGCAACAAAGCGTTTCCGCTTAGTAGAAGTTGTCGAGGAAGCCGTAATTATCTAATTAAATTTCGCTCGGTCTGTTTCCGAAGGGAGGTTACAAGAGTATGATTCAACAAGAAACTCGTTTAAAAGTAGCTGATAACTCAGGTGCTCGTGAAGTTTTAACCATCAAGGTACTAGGTGGGTCCGGTCGTAAGACTGCTAACATTGGTGACGTAATCGTCTGCACGGTGAAACAAGCAACACCAGGAGGCGTTGTCAAAAAAGGTGAAGTAGTCAAAGCTGTTATTGTTCGAACTAAGAGTGGAGCACGTCGTAAAGACGGTTCTTACATCAAGTTTGATGAAAATGCAGCGGTAATTATCCGTGATGATAAAAGTCCAAGAGGAACTCGTATCTTTGGACCAGTAGCACGTGAACTACGTGATGCTAAATTCATGAAGATCGTATCTCTAGCACCAGAAGTACTATAAGTGTGATTTCAAAGGTAAGGTAACTCTTACTTTATGAACATCCTCTACAAATGAATGATAAGCCTTGTAAGGAGGTGCGCTAAACATGCATGTTAAAAAAGGTGATAAAGTTCAGGTGATCACTGGTAAGGATAAAGGCAAAACAGGAACAATCCTTGAAGCCTACCCGAAGAAAGACCGTGTGTTGGTTGAAGGTGTGAACGTCGTTAAAAAGCACTCTAAACCTTCTCAAGACAACCCACAAGGCGGGATTCTTAACCAAGAAGCACCGATTCATGTTTCAAATGTAATGCCGGTTGATCCGAAATCTGGCGAGCCAACTCGAGTTGGTTATGAAGTACGAGACGGAAAGAAAGTTCGTATCGCTAAAAGATCAGGTCAAGCTCTAGATAAATAATATTAGCGATGAAAGGAGGTCTTCTCGATGAACGAATTAAAGCAAAGATATCAAAAGGAAATTGTTCCTTCATTAGTTGAAAAATTTAACTATGAGTCTGTTATGCAAGTACCAAAAGTAGAAAAAATCATCATTAACATGGGTGTCGGTGATGCAGTTCAAAACTCTAAAGCACTAGACAGTGCAGTAGAAGAATTAGCACTTATCTCCGGTCAACAACCATTAATCACGAAAGCGAAGAAATCAATCGCAGGCTTCCGTTTACGTGAGGGAATGCCGATTGGTGCAAAAGTTACTCTTCGTGGAGAGCGCATGTATGAATTCCTTCATAAGCTAATCTCTGTTTCTCTGCCACGTGTACGTGACTTCCGTGGTATTTCGAAGAAAGCTTTTGACGGTCGTGGTAACTACACACTTGGTGTGAAAGAACAATTGATTTTCCCGGAAATTAATTATGATCAAGTAAGTAAAGTACGCGGAATGGACATCGTTATTGTTACAACAGCTAATACCGATGAAGAATCACGTGAACTTTTATCTCAACTTGGCATGCCTTTCCAAAAATAAGCGATAAAGCTAATAGAAGGAGGGAAAATTGTGGCTAAAAAATCAATGATCGCGAAGCAAAAACGTCCTCAAAAGTTTAAAGTTCAAGAGTACACTCGTTGCGAACGCTGTGGTCGTCCACATTCAGTACTACGTAAATTTAAACTTTGCCGTATTTGTTTCCGTGAACTTGCCTACAAAGGTCAAATTCCTGGTGTCAAAAAAGCAAGCTGGTAAACCCCGATTAGGGAAGGAGGTAATAGATAATGGTTATGACAGATCCAATCGCAGATATGCTTACTCGTATTAGAAATGCTAACATGGTGCGTCACGAGAAGCTTGAACTTCCTGCATCTAAGTTAAAAAAAGAAATCGCTGATATCCTTAAACGTGAAGGTTTTGTACGCGATTATGAGTATGTAGAAGACGACAAACAAGGTGTACTACGTATTTTCTTGAAGTACGGAAACAACGAAGAACGCGTAATCACTGGCCTAAAGCGTATCAGTAAACCTGGTTTACGTGTATATGCGAAAGCTGATGAACTTCCTAAAGTATTGAACGGTTTAGGAATCGCTATCGTTTCCACTTCTAAAGGTGTTTTATCTGATAAAGAAGCACGTCAACAAGCAATCGGTGGAGAAGTGCTTGCATACGTGTGGTAATCGATTATATACAAGATAGGAGGTGCCTTTAATGTCTCGTATAGGATTGAAAATTCTTGAAATCCCTGAGGGTGTTGAAGTCAAACTAGACGGAGTTACAGTTACAGTTAAGGGACCAAAAGGTGAACTAACTCGTAACTTTCATGAAGATATGAAGATTAAAATTGAGGACAACGTACTTACTGTAGAACGTCCTAGCGATAATAAAGAACACCGTGCATTACATGGTACTACTCGTAGTATTATTGGAAACATGGTGGAAGGTGTTCACAAAGGATTTGAAAAAGCACTAGAAATCAACGGTGTTGGTTACCGTGCAACGAAACAAGGTAACAAAGTAGTTGTAAGTGCTGGATACTCTCATCCTGTAGAGGTTGAACAACCTGCTGGAATCGAACTTGATGTTCCTTCCAACACAAAGATCATTGTAAAAGGTATCGATAAAGAATTAGTAGGTGCCATTGCTGCTAATATTAGAGCTATTCGTCCACCAGAGCCATATAAAGGTAAAGGTATTCGTTACGAAGGCGAATATGTGCGTCGTAAAGAAGGTAAAACTGCGAAGTAATAGGCCTTCTTAAACAAGTTGTTTCACAACAAGTAAGGTAGAAGGAACAGAAAGGAGTGACCTAAATGATCACTAAGCCTGATAAAAACGTTGTACGTAAAAAACGCCACAAGCGTGTTCGTAAAAACCTTTTTGGTACTGCTGAGCGTCCGCGTTTAAACGTTTATCGTTCTAACAAAAACATCTATGCACAACTAATCGATGACGAGAGTGGAGTAACTCTTGCGAGCGCATCTACTGTAGATAATGGACTAAGTCTTGAATCTACTGGTAATGTAGAAGCAGCTCAAAAAGTAGGCGAGTTAATCGCAACTCGTGCTCAAGAAAAAGGACTTAAAAGTGTTGTATTCGATCGTGGCGGTTATTTATACCACGGACGTGTAAAAGCTTTAGCAGATGCTGCCCGTGAGGCAGGTCTTGAATTTTAATCGTAAAAGGAGGGACATATATTGCGTACAAACATTGATCCGAATAAATTAGATCTTGAAGAACGTGTAGTTACAATTAATCGTGTTGCAAAAGTAGTAAAAGGTGGACGTCGTTTCCGTTTTGCTGCGTTAGTAGTTGTGGGAGATAAAAACGGTCATGTAGGTTTCGGTACTGGTAAAGCACAAGAGGTACCTGATGCGATTCGTAAAGCGATTGACGATGCAAAGAAAAACCTAATCACTGTACCGATCGTTGGTACTACCATTCCCCACGAAATCACTGGACGATTTGGTGCTGGAAGCATCCTAATGAAGCCAGCTTCTGAGGGTACTGGAGTTATCGCTGGTGGACCGGTTCGTGCGGTATTAGAACTTGCTGGTGTTGGTGACATTCTGTCTAAATCACTAGGGTCTAACACACCAATCAACATGGTTCGTGCCACCATTAACGGACTAAAAGAACTAAAACGTGCAGAAGAAGTTGCGAAGCTTCGTGGTAAGTCTGTAGAAGAACTGTTAGGATAAGGAGGGAAACGATATGTCTAAAAAATTAGAAATTACCCTCGTGCGTAGTGTTATTGGCCGCTCTGAGTCTCAAAAAGCGACTGTGAAAACACTTGGTTTAAAGAAAATTCGTTCATCTGTAGTACGTGAAGATAACCCTGCTGTTCGTGGAATGGTAGAAAAGGTATCTCACTTAGTAGAGGTTAAAGAAGTTTAAGAATTAAATTGCTAAAAGAGGAGGTGCTCGCATGAAACTTCATGAATTGAAACCAGCAGTAACACGCAAAGAACGTAACCGTGTTGGACGTGGAATGTCTTCTGGTAACGGAAAAACATCTGGACGCGGACACAAAGGACAAAAAGCGCGTTCCGGTGGAGGAACTCGTCCAGGTTTTGAAGGTGGACAAATGCCATTACTTCAACGTATTCCGAAGCGTGGTTTCACCAACATTAACCGTAAGGATTATGCTATCGTAAACCTAGAAACATTAAATCGTTTTGAAGATGGTACAGAAGTAACTCCAGAGCTTTTACTTGAAACTGGTGTAGTTAGCAAGCTAAAAGCCGGCGTAAAAATTCTTGGAAACGGCAATGTGGAAAAGAAATTAACCGTAAAAGCTCACAAGTTCTCTGCTTCCGCTAAAGAAGCGATCGAAGCAGCGGGCGGTCAAACTGAGGTGATTTAATGTTTCGTTCAATCTCCAATTTTATGCGCGTAAGTGACATTCGAAATAAGATTATTTTCACCTTATTGATGTTAATTGTTTTTAGGCTGGGAACCTTTATCCCAGTTCCTTTCACAGATAGGGAAGCTATTGACTTTATGAATGAACAAAGCGTATTTGGCTTTTTAAACACATTCGGTGGTGGGGCATTACAAAACTTCTCCATTTTTGCTATGGGGATTATGCCTTACATTACAGCATCGATCATCATGCAGCTTCTGCAAATGGATGTCGTTGCTAAGTTTACAGAATGGAAAAAGCAAGGGGAAGTTGGAAGAAAGAAGTTAGCTCAATTTACTCGTTATGCAACGATTGTGTTAGCACTTATTCAAGCATCTGCTATGTCAGTCGGTTTTAATGCCATGACTGGTGGACAGCTCATTGACGACCCTGGCGCTGGGAAATTCATTGTCATTGCACTTGTCTTAACAAGTGGAACAGCATTCTTAATGTGGTTAGGGGAACAAATTACAGCAAACGGAGTAGGAAATGGTATTTCCATTCTTATCTTCGCGGGTATCGTTGCTGCAGTTCCTGGTGGTGTAAACCAGCTGTATGAACAATATTTCGGTGGAAATAGTACAGATGATTTATTCATTAACATCGTCATCGTAGCTCTGATCATCCTAGTTGTGCTAGCCGTTGTTGTCGGTGTTGTGTTCATTCAAGAAGCACTTCGTAAAATTCCGATTCAGTATGCAAAACGTGTATCCAATAATAAGCCAGTCGGTGGTCAATCTACTCATTTACCGTTAAAAGTAAATGCTGCAGGTGTTATACCGGTCATTTTCGCGATTGCTTTCATCATTGCTCCAAGAACGATCGCAACGTTCTTCGAGGGAAATGAAATAGCAGGAACGATTGCTAATATCTTTGATTATACGCAGCCAATAGGTATGACAATCTATGTAGCGCTTATTATCGCATTCACTTACTTCTATACATTTGTTCAAGTAAACCCAGAGCAAATGGCTGAAAACCTGAAGAAGCAAGGCGGATATATTCCAGGCATTCGCCCTGGTAAGACAACCGAAACGTATCTTACTAGAGTGATGTATCGTCTAACATTCGTAGGGTCAATCTTCTTAGCTGCTGTTTCTGTTCTTCCACTCATATTAGGTGGATTAGCTGATTTACCGCAGTCGGTACAAATCGGAGGAACGAGCTTGCTGATTGTCGTAGGTGTTGCACTGCAAACGATGAAGCAGTTGGAGAGCCAATTAGTGAAACGTCATTACAAGGGCTTTATAAAATAAACTAGAAGGCAAGTCCTTTTAGGTAAAGAACGAGAGCGAGGGGAAAGGCTTTGAATTTAATTCTTATGGGGCTACCTGGTGCAGGAAAAGGTACACAGGCAGAAAAGATTGTAGAAAAGTACCATATCCCTCATATCTCAACTGGAGATATGTTCCGTTTAGCCATCAAGGAAGGAACGGAGCTCGGCAAAAAAGCAAAAGAATTTATGGATCAAGGTGAACTTGTTCCTGATGAAGTTACGATTGGAATTGTTCGTGAGCGTTTAAGCAAGGATGATTGTCAACAAGGATTCTTGTTAGATGGTTTTCCAAGAACAATTGCACAAGCGGAGGCGTTGGAAAATCTACTCTCAGATTTAGGAGAGGCTACAGATTATGTCCTTCATGTTAATGTTCCTGAAGAAAAGCTTGTAGAAAGACTAACGGGTAGAAGAATTTGTCCGACGTGTGGAACAACCTATCATGTTCAATACAACCCTCCTCAAGAAGCTGGGATTTGTGATAAAGATGGTAGTGAATTGATTCAGCGAGATGACGACACAGCTGAAACTGTTAAAAAGAGATTACAAGTTAACCTGGAACAAACAAAGCCTTTGCTAGACTTTTATAAAGAAAAAGGATATCTCGTAACCTTTGATGGCGATCAAGACATTAACAAGGTGTTCGAAGATATCGACGAAAAGCTAGGAGCTCTAACTAGATGATTATACGTAAATCGCCACAAGAGCTTGCTATTATGAGGCAAGCGGGTAAGGTTGTTGCTCTTACTCATCAAGAGTTAAAGCGACATATCGAACCAGGAATCACTACAAAAGAACTGGATAACATTGCCGAGAAATTCATTCGGAGCATGGATGCATTTCCGTCTTTTAAAGGGTATAATGGATTCCGTGGCAGTATTTGCGCATCTGTTAATAATGAACTCGTTCATGGTATTCCTAGTAATCGAAGCTTGAGCGATGGAGACATTATCAGCATTGATATTGGAGCCAAATATAACGGCTTCCATGGAGATTCTGCTTGGACGTATCCAGTAGGAACTGTTGATAAAGAAACCTTGCTTTTACTAGAGGTTACAGAGACCTCATTATGGAAAGGTCTTGAGCAAGCAAAACCAGGTGCACGCCTTTCAAATATATCTCATGCCATTCAGGCATATGCAGAACCGAAGGGGTTCAGTATAGTGAGAGAATATGTAGGGCATGGAGTGGGGCGTGAGCTTCATGAAGATCCAAACATCCCTCACTACGGACCACCGAACAAAGGTCCTGTATTAAAACCGGGAATGGTCCTTGCTGTTGAACCGATGGTTAATGCAGGCAAGCGTTTCGTACGAACACTTGCAGATAATTGGACGGTTGTGACAGAGGATGGTAAAATGTGTGCTCACTTTGAACACACTATTGCTATTACTGAGGAAGGTTATCAGATCTTAACAATAGCCTAAGTGAAGGTGATCGTGGTTGAATGAATCAGAGTCGAGTCCGCGAATAGGTCAAGTTGTTCGTATCTTACAAGGACGGGAAGAGGGACAATTTGCGGTTATCATCGATATCGTAGATGATCGGTTTGTCCTACTTGCAGACGGAGAAAAAAGAAAATATGATCGGCCGAAGAAAAAGAATCGACATCATATTGAGCTTTTGGATTACATTTCTCCGGAAGTCCAAAACAGCCTTCTAGAAACTGGTCGCGTAACAAATGGTAAGCTGCGTTTTGCTCTATCAAAATTTGTCAATGATTTTGTGACTGATCTAAAGAAGGGAGATCAACTCGATGGCTAAAGACGATGCAATTGAAGTAGAAGGTACCGTTACCGACACATTACCTAATGCAATGTTTAAAGTTGAATTAGAGAATGGTCATACTGTTTTAGCGCATGTTTCCGGTAAAATTCGCATGCACTTCATTCGAATTCTACCTGGTGACAAAGTAACGGTTGAACTTTCACCATATGATTTAACAAGAGGACGTATTACGTACCGATATAAATAATGAAACTCCGATATAAGAGGAGGTATAGGTGATGAAGGTAAGACCATCCGTAAAACCGATATGTGAAAAGTGTAAAGTAATTCGCCGTAACGGTAAGGTTATGGTGATTTGCGAAAACCCTAAACACAAACAAAAACAAGGATAACTTTTAAAGGAGGTGCACGTCTCTAATGGCACGTATTTCAGGTATTGATATTCCCCGTGATAAACGTGTAGTTATTTCCCTTACTTATGTGTATGGGATTGGAAAAGCTACTGCGAAACAAGTTCTAAAAGAAGCTGGTGTTTCTGAAGATACACGCGTTCGCGATCTAACAGAAGACGAATTAGGAAGAATCCGTCAAGCAATTGAAAAGTTCACTGTTGAAGGTGACCTTCGTCGTGAGATTTCTCTTAACATCAAGCGTCTAATTGAGATCGGATCGTACCGTGGTTTGCGTCATCGTAGAGGTTTACCAGTTCGTGGTCAAAAGACTAAGAACAACTCTCGTACTCGTAAAGGTCCACGTAAAACAATGGCTAACAAGAAAAAATAAGCTAAAGGAGGTTAAACAATGGCACGTAAAACTAACACACGTAAACGTCGCGTGAAAAAGAATATTGACACGGGTATTGCACACATCCGTTCAACTTTCAACAACACAATCGTTACTATTACTGATGTTCAAGGTAACGCAGTAAGTTGGAGCAGTGCTGGTGCGCTTGGATTTAAAGGTTCTCGTAAATCAACTCCTTTCGCTGCACAAATGGCTGCTGAATCTGCTGCTAAATCAGCAATGGAACACGGTTTGAAAACATTAGAAGTTACAGTTAAAGGCCCTGGTGCTGGACGTGAAGCAGCAATTCGTTCTTTACAAGCAGCAGGTCTAGAAGTTACAGCAATTCGTGACGTAACTCCGGTTCCTCACAATGGCTGTCGCCCACCAAAACGTCGTCGTGTATAATTTATCCGTATAATATTTGTCACCCTGTCTATAATGGGTTATGATAGCTAAAAGTATTAGGGTTCAAATAGGTCGGAAAAGTTGTGCTAGACATCTTAAAAATACGTTTTTCAGGTGGTTAGCACACAGGATGCAACCAAAGCTCGTAAGTTCGTACGTAACTTCTTGGTTTAACAACTAGACGTGTAAGATCATTACAAGAGCCCATCCGTTACTTTTCTTGTTGAATTCTCATAATCAGCATTGCATAAGACAGAAAGTACAAAAATGTGTTGTGCAGAAACGGGAACTGCCACCAGAGGAATTTCGGTTAGACAAATGGTCTAGCCGGGGTTTCGACGTTTTGAAGGAGGGTTTTATTTAATGATCGAAATTGAAAAGCCAAAGATTGAAACGGTTGAGGTCAGCGATGATGCTACTTTTGGAAAGTTCGTCGTAGAACCGCTTGAACGTGGATATGGTACTACACTAGGGAACTCCTTGCGTCGTATCCTTTTATCATCACTTCCTGGCGCTGCTGTGACATCGGTTCAAATTGACGGAGCACTTCATGAATTTTCAACAATTGATGGAGTTGTTGAGGATGTTACAACTATCATTCTTAACCTTAAGAAGCTAGCTTTGAAAATCTACTCTGAAGAAGAAAAAACGTTAGAGATAGAAGCTCAAGGAGAAGGCATCGTGACAGCTGCAGATATTACATTTGACAGCGACGTTGAAATTTTAAATCCAGATCTTCATATTGCTACTCTTGGTAGTAATGCTAACCTGCATATGAAAATTACTGCAGAACGTGGTCGAGGATATCGACCTGCCGAAGCGAATAATCACGAAGATCTGCCGATTGGTGTCATTCCAGTCGATTCCATTTTCACTCCAGTATCCCGTGTTACGTATCAAGTAGAGAATACTCGCGTAGGGCAAGTAACGAACTTTGATAAGTTAACACTCGATGTATGGACAGATGGAAGCATTCGACCGGAAGAGGCAGTATCTTTAGGTGCGAAAATTTACACAGAGCATTTAAACATCTTCGTAGGTCTAACCGACGAGGCTCAAAATGCTGAAATCATGATTGAAAAAGAAGAAGACCAGAAAGAAAAAGTTCTAGAAATGACCATTGAAGAACTAGACCTTTCCGTTCGTTCTTACAACTGCTTAAAACGTGCTGGTATCAACACGGTACAAGAGCTTGCACATAAGTCTGAAGAAGACATGATGAAAGTAAGAAACCTAGGTCGTAAGTCTCTAGAAGAGGTAAAACACAAGCTAGAGGATCTTGGACTAGGATTACGTAAAGACGATTGATAACGACACCTTTAGAGATTCCGGAAAAGGGAGGGATAATCCATGGCTAGAAAATTAGGTCGTACTACGGATAAGCGTATGGCTTTACTAAGAGGCCTTGCCACAGACTTGATTATTCATGAACGACTAGAAACGACTGAAGCAAAAGCGAAGGAGCTTCGTTCTGTTGTTGATAAAATGATTACTCTTGGTAAGCGCGGTGATCTTCATGCTCGCCGTCAAGCTGCATCATTTCTTTATAATGCAGAGGCTAATGAAAATGAAGATGCAGTTCAAAAACTATTTGCTGATATTGCTACTAGATATGAGGACCGTCAAGGCGGTTACACTCGTGTCCTAAAACTAGGACCACGTCGTGGTGATGGTGCAGAAATGGCGATTATTGAACTTGTATAATAATCGATAATGAATGGCTTGAAGGGCAGGACTGAATCTCTTCCACGAGGTGAATCCAGGCCCTTTTTTATACTTTTTGTATTTTAGCGTAGAAGAGAATTCGTCGAGGTTAAAATAGATGAGTATAGGGATAGGCTTTTGGTTGGTCATACCTACCAAAACCTATCCAAGCCAGATAAGGGAGAAGCGGAAGGATGTGATTGCTAGGAGGTCATAGACTTCCGCTTTTGGACCCTAATCTTACATACATAAAGAGTAGTTAAGTCCCAGGAGGGGTGTTTATGGAACGTGCATTCATAGAATTTCATAATGTGTCCTTTCGTTATGGAGAGGACCAGCCATGGGCACTACGAGGGGTAAGTTTTCAAATACATAAAAATGAATCTGTAGTCATACTAGGACATAATGGTTCAGGAAAGTCTACAATCGCCAAGCTGATGAATGGGCTTTTATTTCCTCAAGAAGGGGAAATCTATGTAGCAGGAATGCCCGTCAACGAAGAAACAATCTGGGACGTGCGAAGCCATGTTGGGATGGTTTTTCAAAACCCAGACAATCAATTTGTTGGAACGACGGTAAGAGATGATGTGGCATTCGGATTAGAAAATCGAGGCATTAAGCGTGAAGAAATGCTAAGACGGATTGAACGAAGCCTTTCTTCAGTCGGCATGGAGTCATATTCATTACACGAGCCGCACCGTTTATCTGGCGGACAAAAACAGCGAGTAGCTATTGCGAGTGTACTAGCCATATTCCCTGACGTGATGATTCTAGATGAGGCAACGGCGATGCTTGATCCAAAAGGGCGTAAACAAATTCATAAGACGATCCAATCGGTCATGGAAGACAACAACCTCTCTCTTGTGACCATTACGCACGACTTGTCTGAAGCAATACATACAGACCGTATCCTCGTTATGAACGCAGGAAAGGTTTGGGCAGAGGGATTGCCACGCGATATTTTTACCAAGAAAAAAGAATTAGAGGAAATTGGGCTTGACGTACCTTTTATTTCAAAATTAGCGGATGAATTGCAACATATTGATATCCCGATACGTCATGAGCCATTAAATGAGGAAGAGCTACTGGAGGAACTATGGATATATCATTCAAGCAAGTAAGCTATATCTATCAACCGAATAGCCCGTTTGAATACCAAGCGTTGAAGGATTTAAATCTTTCCATTCCTTCTGGTTCCTTTGTAGCCATTGTCGGGCATACAGGATCGGGGAAATCCACTCTTATTCAGCATTTAAATGGATTGATACGGCCTACATCTGGTGAGGTAGTAATAGGCCCATACCGACTCTCAAATGAAGAGAAGCCAAAGGCGTTAATGGAATTGCGCCAACGAGTAGGCGTGGTGTTCCAATATCCGGAGCATCAGCTATTTGAAGAAACCGTGGCCAAGGACATTGCTTTTGGGCCTAAAAACTTTGGGGTGTCGGATGCAGACATTCAGAAGCGAATACAAGATGTCATACAACATGTTCAATTGCCTGAAGAGCTTCTAGACCGCTCTCCTTTTGACTTAAGTGGGGGACAGATGCGGCGAGCAGCTATTGCCGGGGTTCTAGCGATGAATCCAGAAGTATTAGTGCTAGATGAGCCTACTGCAGGTCTGGATCCAAGAGGACAAAAAGACATGATGAACATGTTCCATACCTTACATAAAGCACGAAATCTTACAACGATTTTAGTCACCCATAGTATGGAGGATGCTTTCCAATATTCCGACTATGTCATCGTATTAAATGATGGGGAAAAATATATAGAAGGCAAACCAGAGGAAGTACTGACTATGAAATCAGCCTTACAAGAAGTACAGTTGGATGTTCCAGAAATGGTCCAATTTATCATTGGGTTCAATGATAAATTTCATGCTAGTTTGCCGCTAGAGCGTCAGAGTTTAATGGAGCTTGCACAAAGGATGAAACAACAGCTTATTAAGGGAGAAGATCAAGGTGAATAACTTCATCGTCGGTCAGTACGTTCCAGGTGAATCCTTTATTCACCGCTTAGATCCAAGAACGAAAATTGCACTTATTTTTTTCTTTGTTATTATCGTATTTTTTGCTAACTCTGTAGGCAGTTATGGCATTCTTACCTTGTTTGCAATAGTTGTTACAGTTTCCACTCGTATAAAACCAACCTTTATTTTAAAAGGGTTAACACCGGTATGGTTTTTAATTATTTTTACATTTATTTTGCATTTAATAGTAACAAAGGAAGGAGACATTCTCTTTCAAATTGTTGGCTATCCGATTTATTCAGGTGCGGTAATCCAGGGCTTAGCTATCTCTCTACGATTCTTTCTTCTTATTTTAATTACATCCATGCTCACATTAACAACGACACCGATTGAAATAACGGATGCAATCGAAACCTTACTTGGTCCATTTAAAAAAATACGATTCCCTGTTCATGAGTTGGCGCTGATGATGTCCATTTCTTTACGTTTCATCCCAACCTTAATGCAAGAAACGGAGAAAATATCAAAAGCACAAGCCTCTCGTGGAGTAGATTTTCGCACCGGTCCATTAAAAGAACGCATTCAGGCCGTTGTACCGCTGCTCGTTCCTTTGTTTGTGAGTGCTTTTAAGCGGGCTGAGGAGCTCGCGATGGCCATGGAAGCACGAGGCTACCGCGGGGGAGAAGGAAGAACGAAGCTCAGAGAGCTAAAAACCCAATCGATTGATGTCCTCGCCTATGGAATTTTTATTCTCGTTGCAATTGGCTTATTTTTATGGAGAAATTAAAGGTGGACGAAGTAATGGAACGAATAAAATGTGTCATTTCCTATGATGGATCCGAATTCTCTGGCTACCAAGTCCAGCCGAATGGTCGAACGGTACAAGAGGAGATAGAAAGAGCCTTGCAGAAGATGACGAAGGGCTCACCTATTCGTGTGACGGCATCTGGTCGGACAGATGCGGGGGTGCACGCAAAAGGACAAGTGATTCACTTTGATACGGAGCTCCAAATTCCAGAGGATAAGTGGAAAAAGGCAATGAATACCCTTCTTCCTCAGGATATAAGAATTTTAGAGGTAAGGAAGGTAAGTTCTTCCTTCCATGCAAGGTTTGATGTACAGCAGAAAACCTATAAGTATTTTATCGATCTGAACAAGGATATGGATATATTTAACCGGAAATATACTTACCATTTTCCGTTCGAACTTGATGTGGAATCGATAGAACAGGCCTGTGAGCTTCTTGTAGGAGAACACGACTTTACCGCATTTTGTGCAGCCAATTCTGGTGTGAAGGGTGAAAAGGTGCGTACCATATACTATGCAAGTGGCACGAAGCTAGAAAATCAGCTTGTTTTTACGTTTACGGGAAGCGGCTTTCTTTATAATATGGTTCGAATTCTAGTAGGGACCCTATTGGAGATCGGGACAGGAAAGCGGAATGCGACTGATATCCTTGGGATTATCGAGTCAAAGGATCGTAAAAAGGCAGGGAAGACAGCTCCGGCTCACGGCTTATATCTATGGGAAGTGATGTATGAGGAAAAAAGGTAAAAACAACGCGACCGGGTGTAACCTTTCTATTGACAATACCCCCTTATTTGTTATACTATGATTTATGGCATTTTATTTCTAAACCACGATTAGCCCCGGAAAGTTAATTCGTGTTAGAATATAGTCTGATTGCAAGATGGGACAGCTAGTCTTGCTGAAAGATTCGTAAAATGTGAAACAATGGATTCATATGAACGGATGCTTTACAAGAACGGTTGTCACTTGAATTTTGGAAAATTGATATTTTGGAGGGTAACGAATCATGCGCACAACTTTCATGGCGAATGAAAATAATATCGAACGCAAATGGTTGGTTGTGGATGCTGAAGGACAAACTCTTGGTCGTTTAGCAAGTGAAGTTGCTTCAATCCTTCGTGGAAAGCATAAGCCAACTTACACACCACACGTTGACACTGGTGATCACGTAATCATCGTTAATGCAGAAAAAATCGAACTATCTGGTAACAAACTTAATGACAAAATGTACTACCGTCATTCTAACCACCCAGGTGGATTAAAAGCTCGTACAGCTAACGAAATGCGTACGAAATACCCAGAGCAAATGCTTGAGCTAACTGTTAAAGGCATGCTTCCAAAAGGTAGCCTTGGCCGTCAAATGGGTAAAAAATTACATGTATTCCGTGGACCGGAACACAATCATCAAGCACAAAAACCAGAAGCTTATCAACTTCGCGGATAATTATAAGGAGGTAACGAATAGTGGCACAAGTACAATACTACGGCACAGGTCGTCGTAAAAGCTCAACTGCACGTGTACGTTTAGTTCCAGGTAACGGACGTATCACCGTTAATAATCGAGACGCTGAAAGCTATTTCCCATATGAAACATTACGTACTATCATTAAACAACCTTTAGCTGCAACGGAAACAGAAGGAAGCTATGATGTGTTGGTTAATGTACATGGTGGAGGATTCACAGGTCAAGCTGGAGCAATCCGTCATGGTGTAGCACGTGCTTTATTAGAAGCAGATCCAGAATACCGCACAGCTTTAAAGCGTGCTGGATTCTTAACACGTGACGCTCGTATGAAAGAACGTAAGAAATACGGTCTTAAAGGCGCTCGTCGTGCACCACAGTTCTCAAAACGTTAATCTTAATAAAAATATTAATATATCAACGTTTACAGGCTATCCCATCTATGATGAGATAGCCTGTTTTTCGTTTGATAAAGGGTAGAAATGTAAAGTGAATTTGGATTATTAAGAGCCAATAAAAATATATATTAATCGTTAACAAATCAAGATATGTAGAAGCATATACACCACTACCATCCCTATCAAGATCAAGTCCTATTAAGAAATATTATTGACTGTAAAAAGCACTTACTTACAATTTGCTAATATCATCGACAAGCATAGGCAACCCATTACTGAAAAAATGATCTTTGCCATCGAGTATGGTGGTATTTGCCTGAGGAAGCTTTTGTTTATAGTGTTCAAGATGAGAAGATGGTACAATTTCATCATTTCTACTATGATAGAAACACATCTGTGGCATTTGAGGAAGTCTTGAAGCAACATTGTCTGGAAGAGTGTACTCATCACTCTGCCAATTATCATCTTTTCCCCAGTACGGCGCTGCAATCAGGAACAGTCCGGTAATAGAAACATTCACCGTTTTTTCGGAAAGATATTTCAGCAACACTGCTCCTCCCAAGGAATGACCGATAAGAAGTACTTCACCATCTAACGCAACAAATTCTTTTTCGAGTTGAGCCTTCCAAAGCATATATTCAGGTTCTTCCGTATTAGGCATCTTTGGATAGATTAAATGATAATCATTACAGAGTTTATCTTTTACATATTCTATTAGACCGCTACTTCCCCGGTGGTGATCTTGAGGTCCTGCACTATGGAGGAAGAATACTTGTTTCTTCATTTCATTTACTCCCTTCTACCTATTTCGTTCTATAGCTGTAAAAAGCAACTTTGCAAACTACTGTTTAAAAAAACTCGTAAGGATTTGTAGCACCACGTTAGGATCAGGCATATGATCTTGGCCAGGAAGTGTACTGTATTCTGCATGTGGAATTGCATCGTTCAACTGCTTCACGACCTCATGCATAGAAGCGGGGCTTTCCTCCCCAACCATGATGTGAGTTGGTATGGTTAATCGGGAGGCATCTGCAATAGGTGGTAAATTGCTGGCTAACATAATGTCATAAGCAAGTGTTGGAGCCAGTGCCACCATCGCCGCCCACTGAGGTGATTGCCGAAACATACCATCAATTACTTCCTTAGGAGTGCCGATACCTTCTAGGAAATGGCTCAAAGCTTCGTCGTTTTTTCCTCTATCTAGCAGTGTGTATAGTTCCTGACTCAACTCTTCGAATTCATTTAGATCAGCTTGGTTATGGGCATAAGCAGGGTCATATAAAGCCAGTTTGCTAACCTTACTACCAAAACGCATTCCAGCTTCAAGCGCAAGAATAGCACCCGAGGAATGACCATACAAATTAGCTTTACCTCCTGCTGCATCAATCATGGCTTCCATGTCTTCCATTTCGCGCTCAATGGAGAACGGTAATGTGTTAGTACTATCTCCGCGCCCGCGTCGGTCATAATTGTAGACAGTAAATTGTTCCGCGAATACTTTGGCATCTTGCAAGACCGGTTCAAATTGGCGAAAACAAGTGGCACCAGTTACGAAGATCAGTGGAGGTCCGTTGCCATAAACATCATATGCTAACGTCGTACCGTCTTTTGATTTGGTTGTTTTCAAGCTTTTTCCTTCTTTCTAGCGTTAATTTTAATTAAGGATTCACATCTATTGATGTCTCATGCTAAAACCTATACAAGGTTTCACTGCTTATTCGCTTCCTCTTTACTAGGCAACTCAATCAGATAAGCCGATAATTCCTTGATTATGTTACTGTCTGTGTGATCAAATGTATAGATATCGCAAAAAGAATACAACTTCTCTTGCCCATTTTCTTCAGGCATTATCATCGTTCCTTCAACGACCGCCTTATTCCCAGCTGTGATGATATTTTTTGTTCTATATTCCTCAGCGACAACACCCCTCATTGGTTCAAGCATGTTGGTGACAGCTTCTCTCCCTTGAAGTTCAGCCTCGCCCACGAAATGCCACTGAACATCTTTAGCAATATTTCCAGCGATATAATCCACTTCGCCGGTTGCAAATGCCTTACTGAGTCTTTTAACTTTGACATCAGCAAAAGGATCAACTCTGAAGTCGAATCCAAAGTAGACAACGATTTCTTCTATTCTGCTACCTTCAAACCGAAAGTGTTCCATATTTTGAAATGTAGCACCGGATTTTAGTAAACATTCGTATCGAATGATGGCTTCATTTCCGTCTGTAAAAAGGCTTTGAATATGATATTCATGGATGTCTTTACAACTTGGCCAGCATTTCGCAAAGTATGCCTTTTGATTGATCTGGTCATCGACCGGGCTACTAAATGTGAAATCTTGGCTTAACAATTCCTCCAAAATTCCCTTTTCTTTTGTTTCGTATGCTTTAAAATAGTTGCGTGCTAGATTTTATAGATTGATCTGGTCCATTCTTTTATCCCTCCATTAAAATGAAATGTCTTGTTTGGATGTTAACACGTTAAAAAGCATGAAATTTCTTATAAATTGCTATGATGATCGATTTAGAAAGTTTTTCATCAAAAGTGGCAAAGAAATAAGAATGGGGGGATCATCAAGGCGGGGTCTACGGAGTAGAAGTCGTTGTTGGGGTATAGCCATTTCAGATCCAACTATAATTGGATGATTTACTTTTGCGCGCAATGTTTGGTGAGGAACGAGGATTTCATGTGTCTTCATCTCCCAAAACACGGCGGTAGCCATTAAATAATAAATGCCTGGGCGAACATCTGTAAAAGTAAAAGGACCTAATGAAGAAAGTAATGTCCCGTATGGAGGCAGTCCTGCGGGTATCGGTTTTGTAAATAATCCAATCAAAATAACACCAAAAAATGGAAACTCTGCTTCGATGGTTCCTTCCACTCTGGTAGATTGGCTTTCACTTATAAGATTGTGCGACCAATTGTTTAAATTTTTCAGGGATTGTAAATACATGCTGACCTGTGTGGGGGATTTTCTAAATTGTGACGGAGTCATACCGACCCTTTCGGTGAATCGTGTAGTAAAGGTTCCTAAACTTTGTTGACCAATTTCCATACCGATATCACGAACAGTTAAATCTGTATTCAATAATAAATCTTTTGCCCTCTGCACTTTTAAGGAAGATACGTAGTGATGTGGTGAAAGGCCCGTTCTTTGTTTGAAAATACGCGAAAAGTGATAAGAACTATATGCTGCATGATGTGCCAACTGGGAAAGTGGAAGTGGTTCATTAATATGTTGATGAATGTATGCGATCACCTCATCTATTTCTGAATAAGTATGATTCACGTTATCATCCCCCCTTACTGTCCATGCTTTTACGAAAATCATATCATAGAAAAGTTGTCCTACGACTTGAATTTATAAAATAACTCCTAATTAAAATTAGATATCCATTATCGTCATATTCTCTTTAGGCTGTACCGGAATTTATATCTATTTGTAGATAGAATAAGAAAAACTACGGCAAAGAAGAAAACATCAAAAAAGAAACGGTCAGACGTTTTAATTCAGACCGTTTTTGGGAATCCCTTCTTTCATATTCCTATGGTGGAGCAAATAGAATTGTTTAGCTAGATAAGAAGGGGTGTACGGCATGTCGTTTCTAAGCCAAGCTACTATCGTCCCGATCAAAGCCGCAGAATCATACCATATCAAAATATCCTTCTGAATCCCCGCTTTTAGGACAGTAGAGCCACTGCCTTTTTTCTCAATGCTTGAGACAATCGTATCTGTCAGCAAAAGCAATAAACGATCACGAAAGAGTGATATCCGTTTCGACGTGAGGACGATTTTATAAAAACTAGCATTTTCGGCTAAGTATTGAAGGAAATTTACCATCCTGCTCCAATTCGCATCTCCAGTTTCGGATGTTTGGCTCAAAACACTAGAAATATCCGCAATCATATCATCCGCCAACTTTTCGATCATATCTGGGATATCCCGATAATGTGAATAAAAGGTAACACGATTGATGGTTGCCTGCTCTGCGAGACTATTCACCGTGATCTTCTCAATATCCATCTCCTGAAGTAAATCGATAAAGGCATCCTTAAGTAACTGCCGTGTGCGTAGTATGCGAGGGTCTGTGTGCTTCTTTTTAGTATTCACTTTGTCCTTTTCCTTCCTTTTACAAACTAATCTACAATTTGATAACAGATGTTGTATATATACAATTTATACTACATAACCGTTGTTATTGTAATCTATCATACATACTAACCGTTTTTGTAAGTTGAAAACATCTTTTATTATCCATATAATCAAACGTATGCCTTGTTAGTTATACTACACAATGTAAATTAAATCTTCAACAGGCGTGAAAGGATGAATTCGGTTGAGCAAAAGTGCAACCATAGACAGTCGTTCTATAAAAAAGGGCCCCATTTTGGCCATCATGATTTTTGGTGCTTTCCTTGCTACGTTTAACCAAACGATCATGACCGTTGCCCTTCCAAAATTAATGGACGATTTTAATATACTTGCTTCAACAGGACAGTGGCTGACAACTGGTTATATGTTGGTAAATGGTGTTTTGATTCCAATAACAGGATTCTTAATGAAGCGGTTTACCACTCGACAACTATTTCAAAGTTCGATGTTTATTTTTCTTGCCGGTTCCATCGTATCGGCCGTTGCATTCAACTTCCCTGTCTTACTGACTGGACGATTAATTCAAGCAGCCGGGGCTGGGATTATTATGCCTTTACTCATGAATGTTGTTCTATCCCTATTTCCTCCTGAAAAAAGAGGATCGGCTATGGGTTTTGTCGGACTTGCGGTTATCTTTGCCCCTGCAATTGGGCCAACTCTTGCTGGTTACGTCCTGGAGACGTTGCCTTGGCAAGCGTTGTTTTACGGTATGGTTCCGTTTACGGTTCTTGTAATTATCTGCGGTTTTATTTATTTGAAAAATGTCTCGGAAACGATTCAATCCAAGGTTGATTTCTTGAGTTTGGTCTTATCAACTCTCGGTTTCGGTACGTTGCTGTATGGCTTCAGTCAAGCAGGTAGCGTAGGGTGGTCAGATGCGGAGGTAATCGTTTCTCTTAGCGTAGGTGTTCTTGCTCTTGTTCTGTTTACATGGAGGCAATTGGTTTCCTATGATCCGTTCCTTGATCTAAGAGCCTTTAAATATAACATGTTCTCTTTAACTACCATCATTAATATTGGCGTTACTATAATGATGTATGCAGATATGATCCTACTGCCTTTGTATCTTCAGAATGCTCGCGGTTACACCGCTTTGGAGTCAGGGATAATGATGATGCCAGGTGCCCTTCTGATGGGCTTATTAAGTCCGGTCGTGGGGAAACTATTCGATCGGTTTGGGGCAAAATGGCTTGCAATTATTGGAATAGCCATCATTCTTGTTACGACATATAGCTACACAAATTTAACGGATGCGACTTCTTATACGTTCCTCATACTAATGTACACGGTTAGGCGTGTCGGGATGGCGCTGTTCTTAATGCCGATACAAACAGCGGGATTAAACCAGTTACCGTCTAGTCTTAACGCTCATGGTACGGCAATTTCGAACACCGTAAGACAAGTTGCGGGAGCAATCGGTACTTCCTTACTTGTAACCGTCATGACGAACAGAACGAAAGACCACCTCCAGGATATGGCAACAAGTGGAGTAAACACAACACAAGAACATATGGTTATGGAGGCCTCCATTCAAGGAATAAACGATGCCTACTTTGTTATTCTTATATTCGGAGTTATTAGTTTACTGTTATCCTTTTTCATTAAGCGTGTAGAACAAGCTACAGAAGAAAGTATCCATGTAACGAAGAAGAGGGAAGCAATGAATGAAACATAAAAATTAAGCTCTTGGTGATTTTTAAAACAAAAAACATAAGAGGACACCCCGTTCCTCTTATGTTTCACTTCCTTACTGTTCTACTACTGTTTCTATGGGGTCTTTTCGGCTTTTCCCATTACATAAGCTTCCAGCGACGATGAGGAGCACACTCGGAATAACAGATGCAATGTTAATCACTAAGGCAACAATTCCACCCGTCAGCAAAAGAATGCCACTTCTTTTCACGTTTTTCGCCATAATGGATGGAACGGAAAAAATAATACCAACTATATAAATAGCAAGTAAAAGAAAAACCTGAACAATATTAATCAGAAAACCGAGACCATAAGCGGAATCGGATACAAAATCATCAGGTTCCCCTAATACACCTGAAACAAATCCCCCCCAAAATTCAATCCCTAAAAATAACCAAATAACTGAAAATAAAAGACCTAATATGGACCCGACTAATCCTAATATAAATTCTGTTGTGTATTTCACTCTATCTCTCCCTTTTTTTCATAAAATATGACAATAAGATTATATCACTTTTATTATTTTGGAATGCTATTTTCATAAAGAAAACTTGGCAAAGCCCTAGTTGAACTTATACTTAGGACCTTGAAAATTTCACTACGTCGAATTTCTCCTTATTAAATTTTATACATTCCTAACGTACAAAAAAGGGGCGAACCTTCACAGATTCCCTCCTTTTTTTGAGAATCCCCTTCCAAGCGTTTAGCATTTGGTGGGGTATTCTATAGAAAAATAGTGATACAAACCGCCTCTACTTACTCTTGCCGGTCGTCCTCTCATACCCAAGCTCTGTAAACACTTGTTTTGCTGCTTCCATAATATTAGCTCGTCGTAGCTCCAGATGCACCTGGCTGACCTTTGGGGACATGTTCATGAGGGTGCTCTCTCAGTGTTGAGCCTTATTTCTTCTGAACATAGGATCGTACAAGTCATAAAACAGCCCCTTGTCCCATATAGTGAGAAAACAAGAGGTATTTTTAGGAGGGACAAGGATGAAGCGGGCAATAAAGGTGATTAGTTGGTTAATGGGAGTGGTCGTTCTTATATTACTTATTCAATATCCGATTCAGAAAAGCAAGGATTCATGGGAGTCCTGGTCCTTACCCTTATCCGGTGAAGTCATCGTCATCGATCCTGGACATGGTGGGCCAGACGGTGGAGCAGTAGGAAAGGACAATACATTAGAAAAGGATATCGCTTTAGAGGTATCCAAGGTCCTACAGGATTACTTACAACAATCCGGAGCATTAGTATATTTAACGAGGGAGTCGGACGTGGACCTAGCAGAAGATGATACGGCCGGACTATCTCGAAGAAAAGTGGAAGACATTCGAAAGCGTGTTGCCTTTATTCAGGAAAAGCAAGCGGACTTGTTTGTAAGTATTCATCTAAATGCCCTTCCTTCGACAAAGTGGAGTGGAGCACAGACCTTTTATTATCCTTCCCTAGACGCAAGTGAAAACCTTGCTAAATTAATTCAATCTGAGATTAAGCGTAATCTTGAAAATACCAATCGCGATGCTATGGCTTTAGACAGCATGTACCTTCTCAAGCATGCAGAGACACCTGGTGCTCTAGTTGAAATTGGTTTCTTGTCTAATGAGCATGAACGAGAACTTTTGAAAACAACTTCTTATCAAAGAAAGATTGCAGCAAGTATTTATGAAGGAATTCTAAGACATGCTACTGGGGAGGAAGAGTGATCACCATCATGAAATCGTATTACTAATCGTTGAAAACGAGTTGTGATATACTACTGTTGTACAACATCGTTTGAAGGATGGTGAATGTCTTGCTTACAAAAGAACAAGTATTAGAACTACTTAACCCTATAGAAGATCCGTTTTTACATACAACGTTTGAAAAAACGGGTGCGATACAAGAAATTACGATTAAGGAAGAGAAAAAGCATGTAAGTGTGAAGCTGGCTATCGGTAAAACAAACACCGGAGAACAAATGCAACTTCAACAACAAGTTGTTAATGTATTAAAACGCGGTGGGGCGGCGACGGTTGGACTTCGTTTCGAACAATTGCCAGATGATGTGATTGCAAAGTACCAGCCAACCGAGGAAAAACAACTTACTTTATTAGATGGGAACACCAAGTTTTTAGCGATTGCTAGTGGGAAAGGTGGAGTAGGGAAATCTACCGTAACCGTCAACTTAGCCGTTGCTTTAGCTCGTCTAGGGAAAAAGGTAGGAATTGTCGATGCTGATATTTACGGATTTAGCGTTCCGGATATGATGGGTGTCGAGAAGCGGCCGGCAGTGGAAAAAGAAAAAATCATTCCAGTAGAGCGCTTTGGAGTGAAAGTGATCTCCATGGGATTCTTCGTAGAGGATAACTCGCCTATCATTTGGAGAGGTCCAATGCTCGGGAAGATGTTAACGAGCTTCTTTAAAGAAGTAGAGTGGGGAGAACTGGATTATCTTCTATTAGATTTACCACCAGGTACAGGAGATATTGCGTTAGATGTTCACTCCATGCTTCCTTCATCCAAAGAGATTATTATAACGACGCCACACCCGACTGCAGCTTTTGTTGCAGCACGTGCTGGGCAAATGGCGCTTCAAACGGATCACGAGATTTTAGGGGTCATTGAGAACATGTCTTACTTTGAAAGCAAAGTGACCGGAGAGAAAGAATATGTGTTTGGCCAAGGTGGAGGAGACAAGCTTGCTGAAGTCTTGAAGACAAGTGTAATCGGACAACTCCCTCTACAACAGCCTTATAAAGAAGAAGGCGTGTTCGCACCTTCTGTTTATCAAGAAGATCACCCGACTGGAGAGATCTTTAAAGAGATTGCTCAGAAGGTTATTACTAGCTATGAATAGACAAAAGGAAGAGCTAATCGCTAGCTCTTCCTTTTCTAATGTTTGAGGCTATTGTCCGCCGGCTCCACCACTAGATTGTCCACCACCGGACTGTTCTCCACTTTGGCCACCCTGTTCTTCAGGCTTTTTCATTTCTTCAGCTGCTTTTAAAATGATTTCACTAATTTTAGCCTTGAAAGCAGGTGTATTAACGGTTTCTTGGATGACCTTTTCAAGATGCTCCCGGAATTTCTGGCTCGTAAGAACGGTTAACAATTGCTCTTCCATTTCTGGATTCTTCAAGATCTCCATGAATTTCTTTTGATATTCTGAATCCGCCATTAAGGATTTCATGAGATCTTTTTGCTGATCCTGTAGAGTTTTTCCGAATTCCTCCACAAACTTTGGATCCGAAAACATTTTAGACCAAAATTCTTTCCCTTTGTCTGAGGTAAGGGCTTCTGTAATTGATTTTTTTACTACATCAGACTCAATGACATACTTTTGTTGCATTTTTTCGTCGGTGAGAACCTCTGCGATTGCCTTTTTACCTTCATCGGTTTTCAATATATCTGTAACCATTTTCTTCGTTGTATCATAATTGGCCTGCTCACCATTTGCAGCCCCACTGCCGCTACCGCAAGCCGTTAATACTAGAAAAGAGATGAACAGGATTATGAGTGATATTCGTTTATTCACTTCTCTTCAACTCCTCAATATAGGATGAGTCATACGTTTAATATGAGTTTATTCCTAAAAAATATGTGCTGGAAAAGGTAAAATGGAAGGATTCATGATAAAATACGATTGGAAGACAGAAGTAGGAGGAAAAAGTCTTGAATAGTCGTAATTTGGTTCGGATGTTTTTACGTACTTTACTGTTGGGAGCGGGATCCACGCTTGTAACCAGTTTTTTTGTAAAAGCACCGACATATATGGAATATTTAGATCCGGTTAATTTATTTCAGTTGTTAGGAGTTCTCATATTTTTTGTTGGACTAGGGTTAGTGTTTAGCTTAGTAAGTCAAATGGGCTTCTTCGCTTACCTGACCGTGAATCAGCTCGCGCTAGGCATGTTGAGAAGGTTTTGGGTGCCGCTACAAGCGTTATTAGTATTGTTCACCATATTTGATTTGGTTTATTTTCGCTATAATGCCTCGGATGGACAAACCTCCATATTCGTTTACATAGCAACCGCGGTTTTTTTATTCGTATATGGATGGATTGTTTCAGCGAAAAAGGCAAAGGAAACAAACCGAAATGCTTTTATTCCAGCCCTTTTCTTTATGGTAGTAGTAACGTCTATTGAGTGGGTACCTGGATTGCGTACGAGTGGCAGCGATTATGCTTGGTTAATGATTGTTCCATTATTATTATGTAACACATATCAGTTGCTCATTCTTCACAAATTAAATGACCAAACAAAAAAAGAGCAGTCTTGAGGCTGCTCTTTCGTTCTGCAGGGATGTAGCTATTCGACTAACTTCGACTGAGCTTCCGCTCTAGAAATGAGCTCTGAAACATGCACATATTCGAATCCTTTATTCTTTAAACCAGGTAAAATCGTTTCAAGAGCTTCAGGAGTTTGTTTTACTGAATCGGAAGCATGCAAAAGGATAATATCTCCTTTTTTCGTATTACCCATAACCGTATCGATGATTTTTTGGGTACCTGGGTTTTCCCAATCGTTTGGATTTACAGACCATTGGATTACCTTATAACCTTGATCTTCCGCCAACTTCAGAATGTCTTCATTAAAGTGGCCGCTAGGTGGGCGTAGTAACTTCACATCTTTGTAACCAAGCTTCGAGAAAATCTCTCTTGCATGAGATAGGTCCTTTCTGATTTGTTCCGGTTCCATTTTGAGGTAGCTTTTGTAACGATAGCCCATCATGCCGAGCTCGTGCCCACCTTCTGTGATTTTCTTTAATAAGTTCGGATGTCTTTCTGCCCATTCCCCTATGACAAAAAATGTAGCTTTCACTTTGTGTTTCTTGAGTTTTGCCAGTATAGGCTCCACTTTTTCATTTCCGTAACTGATGTTAAAGGTAAGTGCGATATTAGGATCTTTCGTACTCCCCTTACTTAAAGCGGCAGGTTCCTCTTTAGATGAAAAAACAGAAAATGATCCGTCTGTTTCAATCCATAGAAATAATGCTGTAAAAAGAGCAGCAATAATGGTAAGCATCCATCGCTTTATTTTCCCCGGTCTCCACACATAAAAGTGACTCAATACCTCTCCCTCCTTTTAAGGACTTGCTTTATTTTATGATTTGGTTTGTCCAATATGAATAAACGAATAGGTTTTACTCATAATAAAAAGAGGAATATTGGTAATGATAGAACGGAAACCTTAATAAGGGGTGATGGAATGTTAGGGATGTTGGTTTCTGACATGGAAAAGAAAGAACTTTCCTATCTAATAAAAAGAGAATTAGAAGAAATCCTTTTAGATATGGAGGATAAACGTATAGATCAATTAGTAAAAGAAGCAATGAAGGAAAGGTACCAAACCTTATTTCAATTGTTTCGAAGAGTAGCAAGTGAAAATGAATGTTTAAAATATGTACCTCAAAAACGAAATTTTAAGTAACCTTATTCTCTAAGTCATACATAATGAACAAGTAGAGTATATAATGCTGCAGTTATATACTCTCTTTATGGGTTTTGTGTAAGTATAAAATAAATTGTCTAATGCTATCGCTTTTTTGCTGTTTTTCTATTGAAATTAAAACTTGAGTATGCTATATTATTTTTTGTTGTCAGTAGAACACAAACTGTTCAAGTAAATAGATAATAAATTTATTTCGAGAATATGTTGACATTAAAATAGTAGCGTGATATGATGTATCTCGTCGCTAAAACGACAATGAAGATTTGATCCTTGAAAACTGAACAAAACAACCAGTATGTTAAGTAAGAATTTAGCTAGCTTTAAATTGAGTAAAGAACTCAAAACTCTATTGGAGAGTTTGATCTTGGCTCAGGACGAACGCTGGCGGCGTGCCTAATACATGCAAGTCGAGCGCGGGAAGCCATCTGACCCCTTCGGGGTGACGATGGTGGAACGAGCGGCGGACGGGTGAGTAACACGTGGGTAACCTGCCTATAAGACTGGGATAACTCCGGGAAACCGGGGCTAATACCGGATAATACTTTTCCTGCATGGGAGAAAGTTGAAAGGCGGCTTCGGCTGTCGCTTATAGATGGACCCGCGGCGCATTAGCTAGTTGGTAGGGTAATGGCCTACCAAGGCAACGATGCGTAGCCGACCTGAGAGGGTGATCGGCCACACTGGGACTGAGACACGGCCCAGACTCCTACGGGAGGCAGCAGTAGGGAATCTTCCGCAATGGACGAAAGTCTGACGGAGCAACGCCGCGTGAACGATGAAGGTTTTCGGATCGTAAAGTTCTGTTGTTAGGGAAGAACAAGTACAAGAGTAACTGCTTGTACCTTGACGGTACCTGACGAGAAAGCCCCGGCTAACTACGTGCCAGCAGCCGCGGTAATACGTAGGGGGCAAGCGTTGTCCGGAATTATTGGGCGTAAAGCGCGCGCAGGCGGTTTCTTAAGTCTGATGTGAAAGCCCACGGCTTAACCGTGGAGGGTCATTGGAAACTGGGGAACTTGAGTGCAGAAGAGGAGAGTGGAATTCCACGTGTAGCGGTGAAATGCGTAGAGATGTGGAGGAACACCAGTGGCGAAGGCGACTCTCTGGTCTGTAACTGACGCTGAGGCGCGAAAGCGTGGGGAGCGAACAGGATTAGATACCCTGGTAGTCCACGCCGTAAACGATGAGTGCTAGGTGTTAGGGGTTTCCGCCCCTTAGTGCTGAAGTTAACGCATTAAGCACTCCGCCTGGGGAGTACGGCCGCAAGGCTGAAACTCAAAAGAATTGACGGGGGCCCGCACAAGCGGTGGAGCATGTGGTTTAATTCGAAGCAACGCGAAGAACCTTACCAGGTCTTGACATCCTCTGAACACTCTAGAGATAGAGCTTTCCCTTCGGGGACAGAGTGACAGGTGGTGCATGGTTGTCGTCAGCTCGTGTCGTGAGATGTTGGGTTAAGTCCCGCAACGAGCGCAACCCTTGATCTTAGTTGCCAGCATTTAGTTGGGCACTCTAAGGTGACTGCCGGTGACAAACCGGAGGAAGGTGGGGATGACGTCAAATCATCATGCCCCTTATGACCTGGGCTACACACGTGCTACAATGGATGGTACAAAGGGCAGCGAAGCCGCGAGGTGAAGCAAATCCCATAAAACCATTCTCAGTTCGGATTGTAGGCTGCAACTCGCCTACATGAAGCCGGAATCGCTAGTAATCGCGGATCAGCATGCCGCGGTGAATACGTTCCCGGGCCTTGTACACACCGCCCGTCACACCACGAGAGTTGGCAACACCCGAAGTCGGTGAGGTAACCTTTTAGGAGCCAGCCGCCGAAGGTGGGGCCAATGATTGGGGTGAAGTCGTAACAAGGTAGCCGTATCGGAAGGTGCGGCTGGATCACCTCCTTTCTAAGGAAAGATAACGGAAGCCAGCTCTTCGGAGCTGGTGAGAGAACATACTGGTTCGTTTGGTTCAGTTTTGAGGGATTAAATCAATCCTTCCTATAAGTAATTCCTTTCAGGATGGGCCTGTAGCTCAGCTGGTTAGAGCGCACGCCTGATAAGCGTGAGGTCGGTGGTTCGAGTCCACTCAGGCCCACCATCCTAATTTGGGGCCTTAGCTCAGCTGGGAGAGCGCCTGCTTTGCACGCAGGAGGTCAGCGGTTCGATCCCGCTAGGCTCCACCAAATTATATTTGTACCTTGAAAACTAGATAAGAGCATTAGAATAGTGGAAGTTCTTTGAGAACGGAAACTAGACTAATACAAGACATTCAACAGTAACAAACCAAACGTCTTTTCACAGACAAATTAGTTAAGTGAAGAAGGGCGCACGGTGGATGCCTTGGCACTAGGAGCCGAAGAAGGACGGGACGAACACCGATATGTCTCGGGGAGCCGTACGTAGGCGTTGATCCGGGAATTTCCGAATGGGGAAACCCACTGCTCGTAATGGAGTAGTACCTATATCTGAATACATAGGGTATAGGAGGCAGACCTGGGGAACTGAAACATCTTAGTACCCAGAGGAAGAGAAAGCAAATGCGATTTCCTGAGTAGCGGCGAGCGAAACGGAATTAGCCCAAACCAGAAAGCTTGCTTTCTGGGGTTGTAGGACACTCTATACGGAGTTACAAAGAAATAGTGTAGACGAATCGATCTGGAACGATCAGCCGAAGAAGGTAAGAGCCCTGTAATCGAAAGACTGTTTCCTCCAGAGTGGATCCTGAGTACGGCGGAACACGTGAAATTCCGTCGGAATCCGGGAGGACCATCTCCCAAGGCTAAATACTCCCTAGTGACCGATAGTGAACCAGTACCGTGAGGGAAAGGTGAAAAGCACCCCGGAAGGGGAGTGAAATAGATCCTGAAACCGTGTGCCTACAAGTAGTCGGAGCCCGTTAACGGGTGACGGCGTACCTTTTGTAGAATGGACCGGCGAGTTACGATCTCTTGCAAGGTTAAGTTGTATAGACGGAGCCGCAGCGAAAGCGAGTCTGAATAGGGCGTTATAGTAAGGGGTCGTAGACCCGAAACCGTGTGATCTACCCATGTCCAGGGTGAAGGTCAGGTAACACTGACTGGAGGCCCGAACCCACGCACGTTGAAAAGTGCGGGGATGAGGTGTGGGTAGGGGTGAAATGCCAATCGAACACGGAGATAGCTGGTTCTCTCCGAAATAGCTTTAGGGCTAGCCTCAAGAAATGAGTACTGGAGGTAGAGCACTGATTGGACTAGGGGCCCTCATCGGGTTACCGAATTCAGTCAAACTCCGAATGCCAGCTACTTTATCTTGGGAGTCAGACTATGGGTGATAAGGTTCATAGTCGAAAGGGAAACAGCCCAGACCACCAGCTAAGGTCCCCAAGTATACGTTAAGTGGAAAAGGATGTGGAGTTGCTTAGACAACCAGGATGTTGGCTTAGAAGCAGCCACCATTTAAAGAGTGCGTAATAGCTCACTGGTCGAGTGACTCTGCGCCGAAAATGTACCGGGGCTAAACGTATCACCGAAGCTGTGGATTGTTCTGCCGAACAATGGTAGGAGAGCGTTCTAAGTGCAGCGAAGTCAGACCGTAAGGACTGGTGGAGCGCTTAGAAGTGAGAATGCCGGTATGAGTAGCGAAAAAGAAGTGAGAATCTTCTTCACCGAATGCCTAAGGTTTCCTGAGGAAGGCTCGTCCGCTCAGGGTTAGTCGGGACCTAAGCCGAGGCCGAAAGGCGTAGGCGATGGACAACAGGTGGATATTCCTGTACCACCTCCTTTCCGTTTGAACGACGGGGGGACGCAGTAGGATAAGGAAAGCGCACCGATGGATGTGTGCGTCCAAGCAGTGAGTGAGTCAGATAGGCAAATCCGTCTGGCAATCACAAGCTGTGATGGGGAGGAAATTTAGTACCGAAGTTCCTGATTTCACACTGCCAAGAAAAGCCTCTAGTGAGGAAAGAGGTGCCCGTACCGCAAACCGACACAGGTAGGCGAGGAGAGAATCCTAAGGTGATCGGGAGAACTCTCGTTAAGGAACTCGGCAAAATGACCCCGTAACTTCGGGAGAAGGGGTGCTTCTTGCATGAGAAGCCGCAGTGAAAAGGCCCAAGCGACTGTTTAGCAAAAACACAGGTCTCTGCGAAGCCGAAAGGCGAAGTATAGGGGCTGACACCTGCCCGGTGCTGGAAGGTTAAGGGGATGCGTTAGCTTCGGCGAAGCGTTGAACCGAAGCCCCAGTAAACGGCGGCCGTAACTATAACGGTCCTAAGGTAGCGAAATTCCTTGTCGGGTAAGTTCCGACCCGCACGAAAGGTGCAACGACTTGGGCACTGTCTCAACGAGAGACCCGGTGAAATTATACTATGCGTGAAGATGCGCATTACCCGCGACAGGACGGAAAGACCCCGTGGAGCTTTACTGTAGCCTGATATTGAATGTTGGTACAGCTTGTACAGGATAGGTGGGAGCCTGAGAAACCGGAGCGCTAGCTTCGGTGGAGGCGTCGGTGGGATACCACCCTGGCTGTACGGACCTTCTAACCCAGGACCGTGATCCGGTTCGGAGACAGTGTCAGGTGGGCAGTTTGACTGGGGCGGTCGCCTCCCAAAGAGTAACGGAGGCGCCCAAAGGTTCCCTCAGAATGGTTGGAAATCATTCGAAGAGTGTAAAGGCAGAAGGGAGCTTGACTGCGAGACCTACAAGTCGAGCAGGGACGAAAGTCGGGCTTAGTGATCCGGTGGTTCCGCATGGAAGGGCCATCGCTCAACGGATAAAAGCTACCCCGGGGATAACAGGCTTATCTCCCCCAAGAGTCCACATCGACGGGGAGGTTTGGCACCTCGATGTCGGCTCATCGCATCCTGGGGCTGTAGTCGGTCCCAAGGGTTGGGCTGTTCGCCCATTAAAGCGGTACGCGAGCTGGGTTCAGAACGTCGTGAGACAGTTCGGTCCCTATCCGTCGTGGGCGCAGGAAGTTTGAGAGGAGCTGTCCTTAGTACGAGAGGACCGGGATGGACACACCGCTGGTGCACCAGTTGTTCCGCCAGGAGCATAGCTGGGTAGCTACGTGTGGAAGGGATAAGTGCTGAAAGCATCTAAGCATGAAGCCCCCTCAAGATGAGACTTCCCATCATTTTAAATGAGTAAGATCCCTCAGAGACGATGAGGTTGATAGGTTCGAGGTGGAAGCATGGTGACATGTGTAGCTGACGAATACTAATCGATCGAGGACTTAACTAAAAAACAAAAGCGGAAGTGCCCGCTTAGCAACGTACGGACTGGACTGAACCGTCGGAGATAAAGGAAACACGATGAGCGGATGCGAATCGATGTTGACTTATCGTACAGAGGTGAGGGAAGTCTCGCTAGTTGCTGGGCACTGGAGCTGGACGTGGCTATTCCAGCTAAATATTTGCCCGCGCAGCTAGACTGTTTTAGTCTAAGCAATTGAATGTCTTCCCTCTTATCTAGTTTTTAGGGTGCAAACTCTATAAAAGTTCCAGTAGGAACTTTAAGGTCTAGTGGTTATAGCAAAGAGGTCACACCTGTTCCCATGCCGAACACAGTAGTTAAGCTCTTTAGCGCCCATGGTAGTTGGGGCATTGCCCCTGCGAGAGTAGGACGCCGCTAGGCCGACCAATTCAATTCCACCTTTGGGAAAAACGAACAGCTCTGTGAAGCAAGTATAACTTTCTTACATTCCACAGTAGCTCAGTGGTAGAGCAATCGGCTGTTAACCGATCGGTCGTAGGTTCGAATCCTACCTGTGGAGCCATATGCTTCCATAGCTCAGTTGGTAGAGCGCTTCCATGGTAAGGAAGAGGTCGCCGGTTCAAGTCCGGCTGGAAGCTCTGTCCATTTATCTTTAATGGCCCGTTGGTCAAGCGGTTAAGACACCGCCCTTTCACGGCGGTAACACGGGTTCGAATCCCGTACGGGTCACCATTAACATATAACCCAGTTACAAAGTAGAAGGATTAAGGAAGGCATGTTAAGATTGCAACGTCCTTGTTGCAACACATGCACTTACATATCCAGTGTTGCGGAGGATTAGCTCAGCTGGGAGAGCACCTGCCTTACAAGCAGGGGGTCGCAGGTTCGAGCCCTGCATCCTCCACCATATGCCGGTCTAGCTCAATTGGTAGAGCAACTGACTTGTAATCAGTAGGTTGGGGGTTCAAGTCCTCTGGCCGGCACCATTTTTTTGTTTTTTGCATAAGATGGTATAACACACAATAAAATGGGTATAATCTTGGAGGGATAGCGAAGTTGGCCAAACGCGGCGGACTGTAAATCCGCTCCCATCGGGTTCGTAGGTTCGAGTCCTACTCCCTCCACCATTTACATAGTAGTAAATATAATAGTGCGGATTTTTAGCACTCTTTTTTATTGGGCTATAGCCAAGCGGTAAGGCAACGGTTTTTGGTACCGTCATGCGCTGGTTCGAATCCAGCTAGCCCAGCCATTTTTTTGTCTTTTTGGACAAGTCATGAGCCATTAGCTCAGTTGGTAGAGACGAGCAAAACATCCACCGAGTAAGCTACGAGTAACCCTGAAGCATTAATCATCTTTGAATAAACTAGAAGATGCAGGGGTTTACATGATGAACGCTGTTAACTTTTAAGAGAGCGTACATATCATGAGCCAATAGCTCAGTTGGTAGAGCAACGAGCACAAACATCCACCGAATACCCTACGAGTAACCCCGAAGCATTAATCATCTTTGAATAAGCGAGAAGATGCAGGGGTTTACATGATGAACGCTGTTAACTTTTAAGAGAGCGTACATATCATGAGCCATTAGCTCAGTTGGTAGAGCATCTGACTTTTAATCAGAGGGTCGCAGGTTCGAATCCTGCATGGCTCACTCTTAATTCAATACGGGGCCTTAGCTCAGCTGGGAGAGCGCCTGCTTTGCACGCAGGAGGTCAGCGGTTCGATCCCGCTAGGCTCCATCCTACTATGATTCTAAACAGAATCATTTTTTTGTTTCCAAAAAATAAATCCCGTATATATATACAAAATCATGTTATGTTGAGTCATTTTGCCTTTTTTGTCTACAATATAAGTAGATGAAGGAGGTTTTTTTCTATGAAGAAGCAATTATCGATTATTGGTGTACCGATGGATTTGGGACAGAATCGCCGTGGGGTGGATATGGGTCCGAGTGCCATTCGATATGCTGGTGTCATTGAAAGGTTAGAACGTTTGAATTACATAATAAACGATCTAGGGGATATAGAAATCTCTAGGCCGGATCGGAAAGAAGTCCAAGCAAACCATCGACTTAAAAACCTATCTGAAGTTGCGGATGGTAATGAAAAACTTGCAAAGAAAGTAGATAAGGTTATTCAGTCCGGAAACTTCCCACTTGTATTAGGTGGAGACCACAGTATTGCAATCGGTAGTCTTGCTGGTATCGCTAAACATTACGAAAATTTGGGAGTTATCTGGTACGATGCACACGGGGATTTAAACTCTGCTGAGACATCTCCTTCAGGGAACATTCACGGCATGCCTCTAGCGGTTAACTTAGGAATTGGGGAGGAGCGACTGACGAATATCTTAGGCTATGCACCAAAGGTTAAGCCTGAGAATATTGTGATCATCGGTGCAAGATCCTTGGACCATGGAGAAAAGGAACTAATTAAAGAAAAAGGTATTCGCGTATATAGTATGCATGAGATAGACCGTATGGGCATGGCACAAGTCATGACAGAGATAATTGAATCGTTTAAGGGCATGGATGGCGTACACTTAAGCCTTGATTTAGATGGTTTAGATCCAAATGAAGCCCCAGGTGTAGGAACACCAGTATTAGGTGGTCTGAGTTATCGAGAAAGTCACTTAGCTATGGAAATGCTATCAGAATCTGGTATTATCACGTCCGCCGAGTTCGTAGAAGTAAACCCAATCTTAGATGAGAAAAATAAAACAGCATCATTAGCTGTTGGACTAATGGGTTCCTTGTTTGGAGAAAAATTAAAATAAGAAAAAAGTATCCCTTGCCACTTAGTGTGACAAGGGAATTTTTTCGAGCTTTATCAACAATATCCGGGAGGTGACTAGCACCATATCTATCCACTGACTTGTTTTTGATATTCATTTATTAGGTAATCAAGACGTGTACTTACTGTCACTACAGGTTCAGAGGTCAAGTCTTGGGACTGGGTTAAACAAATCATTTCTTGTCTGCACTTCTCAATCTTTTCCAAAAGATGCAATTTGTAATCCATGATTACCTCCTAAACTGGTATAATTGAACCTGATAGAGGTTTACCCTTTACTGCATAGAGATAAACGTTACCTCCTAGAATGAAAATCTTCTATCAAAAAAATGAAACGGAAATGAAACCTATACGGTCTGTTAATCGTATAGCAAAGGACCGCAAGTATTAGCGGAGGTATTAATAGATGGAAACCGTAATTAAACAAAAGATAAAACAGGTAAAAAAAGGGGATCATTCTGCATTTGAGGATGTGGTATCCTTTTATCAAAATAAAGTCTATCAAATTTGTTTTCGCATGATTGGAAATAAGCATGAAGCGGAAGATTTGGCACAGGAAGCCTTTATTCGAGCATTCGTCAATATTCAATCGTTTGATAGTAAGAAGAAATTTTCGACGTGGCTGTATCGAATCGCTACCAATGTTACGATAGACCGAATTCGAAAAAAGAAACCGGATTATTATTTAGATGCGGAGGTAAAGGGAACCGAAGGGCTGGATATGTATTCGCAATTGTCCTCCGATCAACCATTACCGGAAGAAGAATTAGAAAGTTTAGAGATGCAAACCTATATCCAGAATGAAATTATGGCTTTGCCTCCAAAGTATCGTAGTGTCATCGCGCTCCGATACTTGGATGAGTTATCTTTGTTGGAAATTAGTGAGATATTAGATATACCAGTCGGTACAGTCAAAACCAGAATACATCGTGGTAGAGAAGCGCTGAAAAAAAGGCTTCGTAGTGTGTAAAGGAGTGTGAATTACCTTGGAATGTAACAAAGAAGCTGTGAAGCTTATGCACAAGTATCTAGATCGAGAGTTAAGTCAAAAAGAAGAACAGGACCTTCGCGCTCACTTGCAAACATGTGAAAGATGTCAAGAGCATTTTCACGATCTAAAAAGAACGGTAACCTTATTAGAAAGTACGAGTACGCTACAAGCACCTACTCATTTTACGGCGAAGGTAATGGACAGTTTGCCTAGAGAAAAGAAACGGGTCAGCTATAGGAGATGGTTCCGTGCGCACCCAATTGTGACAGCGGCAGCCATTTTCTTCATCTTGATGTTTAGTAGTGCCTTTTCGATGTGGAATGAAAATGGTCAAGTTTCGGTTTCGAAGCAAGAGAACCTAATAATCAAGGACGGCACGGTTATTGTACCGGAAGGGGTTACGGTCGAAGGTGATCTCGTTGTGAAAAACGGCAATTTGGATATCAAAGGTGCGGTAGATGGTAATGTCATCGTGATTAATGGGGAGCACCTGATGGCGTCGGCGGGTCAAGTAACCGGAGAAATTAAGCAGGTCAATCAGATTTTTGGATGGATGTGGTACCACTTAAAAGACTTTACCGAAAGTGTTTTTTCCTTTAGTGGATTATAGAAACCTTTGCTACTTTAAACTGTACCCTTTGTCAAGGACATTTAAAAAAAGACTAGGCAGCATTAAGAAGATGATCTCTGTACTGTACAGGGGTCATCTTTTTTAAATCCCATTGATATCTATAATTGTTGTAGTAAGTCATATAACTCTTAATCTCTCTTTTAAGCTCATCTAGGGTTGCACATGGTTTGATGAATGCCTCATCCTTAAAATGCCCAAAAAACGACTCTTGTGGAGCGTTATCCCAACAATTTCCTCTTCTAGACATAGATTGACCTAAACCTAACTTCTTGACGTGCTTCTGGAAAGTAGGGCTAGTATAGTGCCCTCCTTGGTCAGAGTGAATAAAGGCACCTTTCGCTAACTTTACTCTTTTATTCCTTTTAAGTTTTACTAACGTATCAGTGGCTAGATCCAGGGTAATTCGATCGAGCACATGGTAGGCCAAGATTTCATTAGTTGATCCATCTTTAATGGTAGATAAATAAGCTTTTTGTCCTTTTCCATAATATAAATACGTAATATCTGTGAGTAATACTTTACCTGGGGTATCTTGCTTAAATTCTCTGTTTAATAAGTTCGGTAAGACACTGTGTTCTTGTGTAGCTTTAATCATCTTTTTGTGCGGATTAGCTCTACGGATTGGACAGACAATTTCATATTTTTTCATTATTCTTCTAATCCTTTTCAAGTTGTAGGTGATATGATAGTGGCCTTCTAGGGTCATTTTAATTTGTCTTGCACCCTTTTTACGTCCTTTAAAGTGAAAGGCCTTTAAGATAATCTCTTTTGCAATCTCATCTTCTGCATCTCGCTTTTCTCTTTGTTCCCTTGATTGTAAAGAGAAGTAATTATAATATCCGGAACGTGAAACCCCAGCTATTTCACATAAATGGCTAACCATATTTTTAAGTTGAAATTTTTCGATAACAAAGTGAACAAGTAGGAATTTTTGTTCAGCTGATAATTTTACTTCTTCAGCCTCCTTTCGGCAAAGTCCATCTTTTTTAACAATTCGTTTTCTGCTTTCAATAAATTATTTTCGGCTTCTAACCGTGCATATTTTTCTTCTAATGAATGTTCCCTGTAGCTTGGTCTACCAGAGTTTCCTTTTCTAGTATCTCTTAATCCAACTATTCCATTGTGTCTATATGCAGCACGCCACCTTTTCCCTGATGATCGAATACGGTCTATCCCAATAATATCAATATCAAATCCATTCTCTTCAAATATATGTCTTGGTAACCTTCCCTTTTCATTTTCAATGATGAAGAGACGTTTAAATTCATCAGTATAGGTGATTCCCTTAGGACCAACAGACTTTACATATGGATTCGCTGATAGTGTCTTAATTTCTCTCTCTGTAAATATCTTTTTACTCATTTGACCTTTCCCCAATCCCCATATTTTCTTAATTATACAAAAAAGTACCCTATAGGTAGACTTTTTTTAGGTGTCTACCTTATAGGGTACAGTTTACTTGGCAGAGGTTTTTTCTTTTTAGCATTCCTGTAAGATTCGTGATATATGCTGCCATTATTGTATAAGATATAATTATGATATAATAGGAAAAGTCATACTTATAGAATAGGAAGAGGAAACCATGCATAAAAGGAAGTGTAACCATGCTGTTTGATGGGGGTTTGGATCTATTAGATTTTCTCCGAATAGGTGTCGATATTGCCCTTGTCTGGTATGTTCTATATAAACTTATTGTCTTAATCCGGGGAACCAAAGCCATCCAGCTTCTAAAAGGGATTTTTGTTATTTTAGGAGTCTGGTTTTTAAGTGGTATTTTCAACTTAGATACGGTGAACTGGTTAATGTATCAAGCCATTCGATGGGGTTTTATCGTTATTATCATTTTGTTCCAGCCTGAATTGAGAAGGGCATTGGAGCAACTAGGACGCGGAAGCTTTTTCTCTCGTAATACGAAGTCCGAAGAAGAAATCCTCAATCGTAATATCGAAGCAATCACGAAATCGTGCAACTATATGGCGAAAAGACGTATTGGTGCTTTAATCACAATTGAAAAGGAAACGGCACTTGGGGATTACATCGAGACTGGTATCCCAATTAAAGGGCAATTAACGAGTGAATTGCTTACGAACATTTTCGTTCCGAATACCCCTTTACACGATGGGGCTGTTATTTTAAATAAAGAGGAAATTGTAGCTGCTGCATGCTACCTACCATTATCCGAGAGTCCGTTTATTTCCAAAGAGCTCGGTACCAGACACCGTGCCGCAATGGGTATTAGTGAAGTAACGGATGCGTTAACGATTGTCGTTTCAGAAGAAACTGGTCATATATCCTGCACAAAAAACGGAGAATTACATAGAAATATAGACCAGGATAAACTGATTGATTTATTACGGAATGAGTTAAACACAACCACCAAAGCCCCTGCCTCAAAAGGCTGGAATTGGAGGGGAAGAAAAAATGGATAATTGGTTAAAAAGTCGCTGGGCTATTCAAATTGTCTCTTTAGCACTTGCGCTATTGCTATTTGTTTCCGTTAGCTTGGATGAAAATGCGGATGAAACGGATCTTAATGGCACGCTGTTTGGCGGCACAGAAGAAACACAGAAAGTGGAAGATATCCCAGTGGATATTCGAATAGATAATGACAAATATGTAGTAAGTGGGGTTCCCCAAACGGTTACGGTAACATTGGAAGGGCCTACTGATGAAATACAACCGGCCGTTATCCAACAAAATTTTGATGTGTTCGTTGATTTAGAGGATTTAGAGCCCGGAACACATACAGTAAATATGCAGCATTCAGGTATATCGGATGACTTAAATGTTTATATTGAACCTAACAGCATAGAAGTCGTGATTGAGGAAAAAGCGACAGAGGAATTCGATATTGCCATTGATTATATAAACACTCAGCAAATCGAACCGGGATTTGAATTAGGAGAAGCGGTTGTTGATCCTAAGACGGTTCGTATTACAAGTGCGAAAAGTGTTGTCGACCAAATCGCGATTGTGAAGGTATTTGTTGATGTAGCTGGAGTGGACGAGCCTATTGAAAATAGAGAAGTTCCAGTTAAAGTATATGATAGTCAGGGGAATGAGTTATCTGTCCTAGTAGAGCCAGAGACAGTAGAGGTTTCCGTCGATGTGAATAATCCAAATAAAGAGGTATCCATTCGAGCAGCAACAACAGGGGAGCTACCTGAAGGCATTACGTTGGAAAACATGAAAGTAGAGCCAGAAACAGCAACTGTTTTTGCAGCTGAGGATTACTTAGCAGAGCTACAAGAACTTACTACAGAAGAGATTGATCTTTCCAAAATAGAAAAAGATACTACGTTAGAAGTGGAGCTCAACCGTACGGACGCGATGCGAAAAACATCGCCAGAGAAAGCGAAAGTGACCATTGATGTTACCCGTACGATAGAAAAGAGCTTTACCGATGTTCCGATTGACGTAGAGAACTTGCAAGATGGCTATTCGCTTGCCTTTGTAGAGCCTAATAGCAATGCCATGGATATTACGGTGTTAGGACCAGAGGATGTCATCAACGAATTAAATAAGAATCAACTAAGTTTGGCTATTAACGTTTCTGATCGCGAAACAGGAGAATACGAATTACCTATCCAATTAAATGGACCTGATAACGTAGAGTGGAAATCGGATGTCGAGCAAGCGGTTGTTCGAATAGAGGAAGAATAAGGAATAGGGTGAATAGTCACCTACTGCGCAAAAGGAAGTAAAGGAGAGGTACATCATGGGAAAATATTTCGGAACGGACGGAGTTAGAGGAATAGCAAATAAAGAATTAACACCAGAGCTTGCCTTTAAGCTAGGTAGATTTGGTGGATATGTATTAACGAAAGATACAGAGAAACCTAAAGTATTAATTGGTCGTGATACAAGAATTTCAGGAAACATGCTAGAGGGTGCTTTAGCTGCGGGTCTTTTATCCATTGGAGCCGAGGTCATGCGATTAGGCGTTATATCTACTCCTGGCGTTGCCTTTTTAACAAAAGCAATGAGTGCAGAAGCAGGTGTTATGATCTCTGCTTCCCACAACCCAGTAGAAGACAATGGGATTAAGTTTTTCGGGCCAGATGGCTTTAAGTTAACCGACGACCAGGAAAAAGAAATTGAGGATTTATTAGATATGGAAGAAGATACGTTACCTCGTCCGGTCGGAGGAGATATTGGCCAAATTAGCGATTATTTCGAGGGTGGACAAAAGTATCTTCAATACTTAAAACAATCGGTAGATAACGAATTTACTGGCATACATATTGCCTTGGACTGTGCACATGGTTCGACGTCTTCATTAGCTCCGCATTTATTTGCGGATTTAGATGCAGATATCTCTACTATAGGTACTTCCCCAGATGGCTTAAACATAAACGAAGGAGTGGGATCGACTCATCCAGAGACAATGCAAGCCTTTGTTTTGGAAAAGGGTGCGGATATTGGTCTTGCTTTTGATGGGGACGGCGACCGATTAATTGCCGTAGATGAAAAAGGAAACATCGTTGACGGCGACCAAATCATGTATATTTGCGGAAAGTTCCTTAACGACAAAGGACTATTACGCCACAATACGGTTGTATCCACGATTATGAGTAACATTGGATTTTATAAAGCGTTGGAAGCTCATGGTATGAAGAGCGATAAAACAGCTGTTGGGGACCGTTACGTGATGGAAGAGATGCGTCGCGGTGGCTATAACCTAGGCGGAGAGCAGTCTGGTCATATCATTTTCCTTGATTACATCACAACAGGTGATGGAATGCTTACAGCTCTTCAGCTTGTAAACGTACTAAAGGATACCGGAAAAACCTTATCTGAGCTTGCAAGCGAAATGGAAAAGTTCCCACAGGTTTTAAAAAATGTACGAGTAGCCGATAAGAAGGAAGCACTCGTTCATCCGAAAGTAAAAGCAGAAATTGAACAAGTGGAAAAAAAAATGGAAGGCCAAGGGCGAGTATTGGTTCGTCCGTCTGGTACAGAACCATTAGTTCGTGTTATGGTGGAGGCGCCAACGGAGGAAGCCTGTAACCAATACGTTGATCGCGTCGTCGACGTGATTCAAAAAGAAATTGGAACAGTATAAGGGGTAAAATTTATGCGTGAGCAGCACATTCTAGACTGCTCACGCATATTTTTGTATTATCAAGTCATCCAAATCCCAACGACAAATAGTTACAAATCGATTACAGAAGTAAAAAAAAGTTGTCAAATTAAATCGTTGTCGGTTAGAATAGAGGAGTTCCTTTTTTCCTTTGAAAAAACCACTATGAAAAATGGATAACATGGGAGTCTGGAATACTTGATTCAAGAATAGAAAGGTGGATCGAAGTTAAAAATATCTTTAAAAGCGCCTGAACTATTTTCCGATCGGTGGAATATAGTTGACGAGGTGGAGGTTTATCGAGGAATTCGGCGGATACCTCCCGGTTGCACACATCTCAACCGTCATGTTTTTATTCGAAAACAAAGAGGCGACTCTTCGGACAGGAATAAAAGCACAAGGTGTAACAACCACGAGAAAGGGGCAAATGAACGCCCCAGTAACATAGTAAGGTCGTTTATTTGCCCCTTATTTTAAGGAGGAAATAACGATATGTGTGGAATTGTAGGATATATTGGACAGAATGATACAAAGGATATTTTATTAAACGGACTTGAAAAGTTAGAATACCGTGGATATGACTCTGCAGGTATTGCAACGTTAACAGATAATGGCGTAGATGTATTTAAAGTAAAAGGGCGTATTGCGAACCTACGTGAAAAAGTAGGTCAAGATGATACCTTTGCAACGATGGGAATCGGTCATACTCGTTGGGCGACACACGGAGCACCGAGCGAAGAGAATGCTCACCCGCACCAAAGCGCGTCTGGCAGATTTACCATTGTTCATAATGGAGTTATTGAAAATTACGTACAATTACGTGATGAATACCTTGCTGATGTTAACCTTGCAAGTGAAACAGATACAGAGGTCATCGTTCAACTTATTGAAACATTAAATAATGAATTAAACGATGTGACCGCTGCCTTCCGTAAAGCAGTGTCTCTTTTACACGGTTCTTACGCTGTTGCATTAATCGATGCGGAAAATCCTGATACGATCTTTGTAGCAAAAAACAAAAGCCCGCTCTTAGTAGGTCTTGGAGATGACTTTAACCTAGTAGCAAGTGATTCCATGGCTACCTTAAAAGTAACGGACCAATATTTAGAGCTACATGACAAAGAAATTGTGATTGTGAAACGTGAAAACGTGGAGCTTCAGCAATTAGATGGTACGGTTGTAGAACGTGAACCATTTACAGCCGAAATCGATGCAACAGATATCGAAAAGGGAACCTATCCACACTTTATGCTTAAGGAAATTGATGAGCAGCCATTTGTAATGCGCAAAATTATCCAAGAGTATCAAGATGAAAAGGACGAAATCAAACTAGATGCTAATGTACGCAAAGCGATGTTAGATGCAGACCGCATTTACATTATCGCGGCCGGAACGAGCTACCATGCTGGTCTTGTCGGAAAAGAATTCATTGAAAAAATTGCCGAGATTCCAGTGGAAGTGCATGTAGCGAGTGAATTCTCTTACAACATGCCGCTGCTTTCAGAAAAACCACTTTTCGTATTCATTTCTCAAAGTGGAGAAACAGCAGATAGCCGTTCTGTATTAGTACGAATTAAAGAATTGGGTCACCCAGCGTTAACGATCACCAACGTTCCGGGATCCACCCTTTCTCGTGAAGCAAATTACACATTACACTTACATGCAGGACCAGAAATAGCCGTAGCTTCTACAAAAGCATATACGGCCCAAATTGCCGTGTTAGCGATTCTAGCAGTTGATACAGCGAAAGCAAAAGGTCTTGATTTCAGCTTTGATCCATTACAAGAGCTTGCGATTGTAGCAAGTGTGATGGAAAGCTTAACGGATCAAAAAGAAACATTCGAACAGATTGCAAAAGACTTCTTCACTGACACAAGAAATGCGTTCTTTATCGGAAGAAGCTCCGACTACAATGTTGTGCAAGAAGCGGCATTAAAACTAAAAGAAATCTCATACATTCAAGCAGAAGGCTTCGCTGGAGGAGAATTAAAGCACGGTACAATCGCGCTTATTGAGGAAGGTACTCCAGTTATCGCGCTTGCAACTGTAGAGAACGTAAACTTGTCTATCCGTGGAAACGTGCAAGAAGTAGCGGCTCGTGGAGCAAACACTTGCATTATCAGTATGGAAGGCTTAGAACAAGAAGGGGATACATTCGTATTACCTCATGTTCACGAGCTATTGACTCCATTGGTAAGTGTTGTACCAATGCAATTGCTTGCTTACTATGCAGCGCTTCACCGTGACTGTGATGTTGATAAGCCAAGGAATTTGGCTAAGTCGGTGACGGTTGAATAAAAAATTTTTTAGTAGATTCTGATCTTGTGTAGTTACAAAAAAGTCTGAAGTGAATATTAAACATCTAGGAACTTCATCAATTTTCTGGTGAAGTTCCTCTTTTTTTGGAGGAGGCTTGAAAATGGGATTTATTGGAAATTTGTTTTGCATTATTAGAACAAGAAGTAAAATTTTTTCTCCCCCAGAACTGAACTCGTTAACTTTTTAGTTAGAGTTTTTTATTTAAGGCCAAACAATATAGTTGTAAAATACAGTATAGAATATAAACTGTTTGTCAATCGGTACATTACCAACGCTATCATTATGTAAAGACACTAAAATACCATCAATTGTGCTGAAGTTAGCTCCTCTCTAGATAATTCATACAAAATGTATGAAATCCTTCCATTCGGGTATTCACGGACAAATTGATTCCCTTTTTTATAGATAATATAGGTGTTATGCTTTTTTGCTTCTTCCGGTGCTACTTTTCCTGTTTGCTTAAGTAATTCATTAAAGTTGTCTGGAACCTTCATATTCATAGAATTATCTTCCTTTAAATGATGTTATTTGAAGGTAGTCTAACAAAATCCCAGTGGTGTGTAACAACTATTTTGTTGACCTTTTAGATTTTTGTAAATCTTCCAATTATAGGACAATTTATAGATTAAGATTATCGTAAACTGAATATATGGTGATAGGGAACAGAGCTTAGGAGACTAATATGAATAAGATAATGGTTTACGCCTACTGAGAATTATTAATTTTTTTCTGGTCCAGTGAAAAATATCTTTAAAAACCTGTAACTTTATTAATATACCGTTCGATTAATAAGTGAAGACAAGAAGGGGGAGAGTTATGTGAAAGGCTACAACAAATTGGCCGATCAGATAGGAGATATTTATGAAGAACATCATTCTACGGTGTACAAGTTTTTAATTTGCCTGGTGAACAATAGTCACGAGGCGGAGGATTTAACACAAGAAGTGTTTATTCGTGTATTAAAATCAAGTGCTTCTTTTAATTACCAGTCTAAACTATCTACTTGGATACTATCCATTGCTAGGCACGTCGCAATAGATCATTTGCGTAAAAGAAAGTTCACCTCCATATTTTCTCAAACCTTCTTTGATCAAGTCCCTGAAACTAAAGGTTTACCGGAACAAGAGATTGATTTATGGGAGCGCAGGGCTACGGTAAGGAAGGCAATTAATAGCTTAAAACCCAAATACAAAATGGTAGTTATCTTAAGAGGGATAAATAATCTAACCATTAAAGAGACTGCTGAGGTTTTAAATTGCAAGGAGTCGAAAGTAAAAGTATTGTACCACCGAGCTTTAAAGCAGTTAAAAACAAAGTTAGATCCATCCTTAGGAGAGGTGGCGATTGAGAATGTTAACAGATAAAGAACTATTAGAAGAAGTAAGAGAATCGTTTGATATGGAACCCAAAGTTGATTTCACTAAATCGACTAAGCAATTGTTAGAAAAGCGTGCTCAAACAATGAAGAAAAGAAAACAATCTCTAAGATTTTTAACTATGGGCTGGTGGATGGCACTCACTGCTACTATAACGCTATGGGTTACTGTCTTAGGGGGTAAAGATTTCTTAATAAGCTCGTTTAATACTATTCTAACTACTAACTCTACTAAACAAATCACCCCAGTAAAGGACGAACAAATTCCATCCATATTTATTTATCAAACCCACAATAGGGAATCCTTCTTCACGGAAGAAAATACAAATGAAATTGACAAAGCATATCATCCTGAAAGAAATATATCTTTGATTGGCCAAAGAATAGCTAAACATTTAGAAAAGAGTGGAATTAGTGTTAAATACGATGATTCAGATATAGCTGATAAGATGATAAAAGAAGGAGCACATTTTGGGGAAGCGTACGAATATTCTGAGAGAGTAATTAAGAAGGAAGTAAACGACGGGCTTTCTTCCGTTATCTTACTCGATATTCACCGAGACAGTGCCAAAAAAGAGAAAACCACGACAGTTGTGAATGGGGAAAAGGTAGCCAGGATAGGATTTGTGTTATCAAAAGATGTAGATAAATCAGCAAATAATAAATTTGCGAAAAAAATCCACGAAAGACTTGAGGAGAAGTTTCCTGGAGTATCTAGAGGTATAATCACAAAGGAAGGAGAAGGTCGAAGCACATATAATCAAGATTTGGGAAAAGCATCAGTCCTTGTTCTAATAGGTGGTGTAGAAAACACTCTTATCGAAGAGTATAAAACAGCAGAAATTTTCGCGGATGTATTAAAGGATGTATTAAATGATGTGGTTAAGTGATAGTGAAATGAAGATTTCAATAGGGGAAAAGTCAAATGAACAGTGAAGCCAATTTTTTAGTTCTCGAACAATACCAGCTCTTTAAAAAGTTGGTATTGTTTTTTTTGTATTCAAGGTAATAAGTCATCATTTGACTTATCATCCCAAGCATATCTCCAAAGTGCATTTTTTGAAAAATCTCTAAATCTTATAGTAGAACAAGGTCAGGAAATAGAGAAGGACGGAAGGGGCAAGTTTTAAAGAACGTAACTATAGGCTCCCGCATACATTGTAAAAGATGAAAATGGGGAGGTAATGAAATGAATAGTGATTACCAGCATTATATAGAACAAATTTTAAGTACTTGGGAAAAGAAACAACGAGAAGGAGCTTTAAAAATAATAAAAAAGTATGGATACCCTCAGGAAGCCATAGCAAGCAGATTAATTTGGTATAATAACGGACCTTGGAAGCGTACGGTTGTATTACGTGACTCTGTACCACATAATCTACCGACTAATCATCAGGATTTCCTTGAACAAACGGTTGATTATAGAACTCCAGTAGAATTATTTGATGCAATTGCTCGTTTTGATGGTAGTTGTTACCCTGATAGGACTAGAGGTGAAGTTACCGTAATCTGTGACAAAGAGGAAGCGAACTTTTTGTTTTTAAATTTGTTCCACGAAATTGTGATAGGAAAACGTACTGTGGATGAGGCAAAATATTTTGCGGCTGAAACAGAAGCAAACTATACTTTCAAAAATATATCATCACCATATTTGGAAGAAATACTATTCCCTACTCAACGTTATACAAATGACCCTGGTATCCAATACTTTGATAAAAAAATGTAAAGTTTCTATATTTATAGGGATTTTATTAATCTTGTAGTGTACTACAATTAAACTAACGTGTTCCGCAATAGGGCAATTTAACGGAATGACTCCTTGTTGAAGTAATAAATCCCAATTTTTCATTTATGACAATGAAACAATTGGGATTTATTACGGATTATCCTTAACGTTGTAGTTCCACATTACCTAGAGTTACCATTTCTATAACTTAAGGTTAAATATAGCACTCCTAATCAGTATCGGAAGTTTGTAATTGATGTTTCTCAGAATAAAATTCTGCTTTCGAGGGCTGCGTATTAAAGATAAATAATATAATCGTTACTGTAAACATAATTAGGCTACCTAATATGACAACAAATTGAATCGATATCACTTCAGACATTATTCCAAAAATTATCGTCCCAATGATGATAAAAAAAGCTTCAATGAATCCGTACACACTACCAACCCTTCCCATTACATTGACAGGAACATTATTTTGATAAAATGTGTAAAATCCTGTGTCAAGAAAAGCCATCGAAAATGAAAGAATAAAAAATCCAATTGCTGCTACCAAAAAATTACCTGAAAAAGAATAGATCATATAACCGATAGAGACCATTAAGGATCCAAGACCAATCAGCCAAGAGGTAGCTACCTTTTTAACAACTATTATGTTTACTAACGCTCCAACAATTATCCCAACACCAGCAATACTCACGAGGAATCCATAATCTCTCTCTGATAATGAAAGCACTTCTGTAGAAAATGCTGCTTCCAGTGAATCTATTGCAGTTGCCAAAACCATCACTGCACTGAAGAGTAAATAAATGACCATTATATACACGTGTTTACGACTAAAATCAACAACTAATTTCCAATCTTCTCTCAATACCTTCAAGGCTATTTTTTGGTCTTTTGTTTCAATAAAATCATTTTTTTCAATATTGGGCATGAACAGTGTGATTAGTGCTGATAAAAAAAGGGCTATTGCATTACTATATATTGCAAAATTAGGGGTTCCAATCATAAACATCATTCCTGCAATTGCAGGTCCAATAACAAACGCTCCAGAATCAATTAAGCTTCGGAGAGAATTAAATCGTTTTCTTTGACCAGGAGGAATTAACTTTGTAATATACGTCATTGATGTTGGTTCATACATGGAACTAGCTATACTAATTAAAAAAACTATTACGTATATTGTCCAGAGAGATGATAGTGAAGGCAATAAGGCAATAAACACTGCTTGGAATATGTTAAGCCACACCATAAGAAGCTTTTTATTCAATCGATCAATTAAACTACCCGCCCAAACGCTTGTAAATAATGTAGATAAAGCTCTTATTACATATAAACCTGAAACAGCAAGTACACCCATCATATCAAGAACGATTAAATTTAATGCTATAAAATACACCCATTCCCCTATACTCGATATACCAATACTGGACAATAAAATGGAAGGGTTTTTCCACAACCTTATAAACTTTTTTATACGCATTTTTATTTCCACTCCTTTGTTAATCTAAACTTGGACAATAAAAAAACTCACCCCCAAGACCTTTGTCTTGAGGACGAGTTGTTGCGCGCCGTGGTGCCACCTCAGTTTGGTAATATGTCACCATATTAGCCTTATTAGGTACGGTATGAAGTTCATACATATACCCTAGCTCTATAACAGGAGCTCCTGTCACACTATCACCTACATGGATCCAATGTGCTGCTCTGAGGCTTGCTTCCAACCATTAATTCTTACTCCTTTTCACCAACTGGAGCTCTCTTTAAAGAATTGCATGACTGTACTCTTCTCTTCATAGCATTTATTTGATTGTAGACTTATAATGTTAGATAACCATACTAAACCTTTTGGAGGAAGTAAAGAACTTTTTTATAATTGTCATTTTAAGTTATTGAATATATTGTCTTACCTCAAAAGGGCGCTAACTTAAGATCACCAATTTGACTATGCCGCAATCAGGCGCATTTCCGGAATAAGGATCAGCGCTAACATTATAATGGCCATTTTTTTGAAGAGCGTTTGCCGATAATTTGGAGTTATTTCAAAGTGTTTTATTAAGAATGAGAAGGACTTGCTTTACCCTACATTAACGGGAGTTTTGTTTAGCAAAGATATTTTATTAATTGTAATAAAGCTGGATTAAAACTCTGTGGGAAGGATGTATTATATTGATTACTGAACTAAACACGAGAGATTTTTATAAATGTAAAAGTTTAATAAATGAGAAAGGCAATTTAGAAGTTAAAGCAGTAATTGAAGGAATAAATCCTGGTCGTATATTTGTAGATAATAACGATTCTCCTAAAACAGGACTTATTTGGTTAGGTAATAATGATGGGTTTTTCTTTATTGGCAATGAAGAAAATAAGATATTTAATAATAATATAATCGATTTTATCGATAAAACAATAGTTCCTGAAGCAAAGAAACTTCAAGTAAATTATTTTATAGGAATTGGTAATCACCAAAGATGGGATAAGACCATAGAAAAACTCTTTGAACATCGTCAAATGAAAATGTCGAATCAGAAAGTTTATGAGTTGCAAAAAGCTAATTATAAGGAAAAATTCAATCCTACGATTGATCAAGAATACAAGGTTTTAAAAATAAATAAGGTCCTTTATGAAAACAATGATCAATCACTTGAAAACATTGAATTCTTACGCTCAAAGATATTAGAGTTTTGGACTTCACCCGAAAGTTTTTTTAACAAAGGAATTGGCTATTGTATTGCCTATAATAATAAGATTGTGAGTGTATGTTTTTCAGGATTTGTAGTTGAAAATATGCACGCTATTGATATAGAAACAATAGAGGCATATCAGGGCAATAAATTAGCTCAAAAGATAGCCCACTATGTTGTAAACGATTGTATTAGCAATGGTATGGTTCCGTACTGGGATTGCATGGAGACAAACAAGCCCTCTAATGCAATTGCACAAAATATGGGGTTTACAAATGTTTTCAACTATGTAGTGTATATGTTTCCGCTTGAGTAAAATACAACATTAAGCTAACGAGAAAGTTCTGCACATACGGGTTGTATTAGTTAAACAATGTTAGTTCAATTAAAGGGCGTGTTTGCTTTATAAGGGCAAGCGCTTTTTCCTATCAATATATAATCAGCAACTAAACAATTTATCAAAGAACTTTCTTCTAAAAAATCAGGGAAAAATAATTTAAGTAGTAAAATTAATTTAGGAAAAGTTTAATTGAATTCTAAATAACTACTTATGTAAAATTATGTTAGAACTCTTACAATTAAAGACGCAATATGCTGGTATATATGACGCTTTTATGTTAAAAAAGTGACAACTTACGTTCGAATTCACACATTTTGTGGGTTTAAATGAAATTTAACCGTTTGTAAAAAAGTTGCGAGCCTTACCCCTTTGGATACTATTATCTAAAGGGGTGTTTTTGTGTGGAATAGAAAATGAACATCTAAAATTAAAGAGGGGCGAGGAACTGGTAGTGGGTAGACTATCGGACTAACACCTTTGCGCTCCCAATATTCCCGTTCAATTTCAAATTTATCTAATACACGTCCTTCTAATAAATTATCTTTCATTTTGATAGTATGAGCGACTTTAAACACGCCTTGTCCCTTGTCAATCGTTAATTAAATGTCTGTTGGCATAACAAAAGGTTCGCCTGTTTTTGGATCAGCTGGGTGTTTAATTCCAAGCTCTTCCGCAATGACAAATCGTCTCACATTCATTGCTCATTTGATAAAATTATATATTCATTCCAGGTGGGACACCGACAAAACAATTGATTATGGTATGCCGCTAGTGCAAAACTACAGGAAAAGAATCCATTTTGATCATTATTTTTTCAAAATGGATTCTTTTCATTGATCGTAAAGTATAGGTTTGTTAGGTATTTTTAATCAAACTTTATTTGAAAGTTAATGAGCTGGTGTTATTCCAAACCATCATTTCATTCTTTCATCAATTTCTACTTGCCTATTTCTTTTGCTTTCTTTGTTTTTACTCAGCATCGGCCTTTGTTAACTTTATACACCAAAATGGCGTTAATCTTCCTATAGTATAGACAGAAAGTTTTATATTGTTTGCAACGTAGGTCTGATGACAATCTCGTTTACGTTGGCATCATCAGGCTGATTGATTGCATACGCAATAGCCTGTGAGACAGCGGATGGGGAAAGACTTGGATAGTCTGAATACTCTTCCAACACACCAGTCGCGGTCATTCCGGGTGAGATGATTGTAGACCGAATCCCAGAATCCGTTGATTCTTCCTGACGCAGCCCTTCCGAGATTGCGCGGACAGCAGACTTGCTTGCGCTGTATACAGTAGTTGTCGGGATAATCCTATGTCCCATCACGGAAGATATGTTGATAATATGTCCTGATTTTTGTTTCCTCATTGTAGGCAATACTGCAGCAATGCCGTTAAGAACTCCCTTGATATTTACATCAATGGTTTGCTCCCATTCGTTCATTTTAAGTTCATGTAAATGAGAATTCAACTGAACACCCGCATTATTGATAAGAACATCAGTTTGCCCAAACTTTTCCAACGCATATTCTGTCAATCTTTGCATGTCTTCAGCATTAGTAACATCTGTCTGCATATAAACTGCGTTACCACCCTCTTGAAGAATGTTGTCTACAATGGTTCTCATTCGATCCTCTCTTCTTGCTGCCAACACAAGTCTTGCTCCATGATGAGCTAAGTACTTGGCAGTGGCTTCTCCAATTCCACTGGATGCCCCTGTAATAATAACGACCTTAGATTGTAAGTTTTCCATGTCTATCGCTCCTTAAATGAATTTTTTTGTACCTTCCAACAGTTATTTGAACAAATGTTGATTATTAGACTGTTGTTGAGTATTATTATAAGGAGAATAAAGATGAATTCAATCGCTAATATACGTGCTTTTGTACTATATACAACAAACGGATGAAAATTGTTGATTAACGAAAGGAGACAAACAAATGGAAACCAAAACAGATAGACGAATTCTTAGAACGAAAAAAGCCATTAATGAAGCGTTTTTGGGATTGCTTACGGAAAAAGAATTTGATCGAATTACCATTAATGACATTTCCGAACGTGCTAATGTGAATCGCGGGACTTTTTATCTTCATTATATGGATAAGTATGATTTGTTAGATCATAGTATCGATGATCATTTGAACAGAATGATTTTCTCTTGTACCTTTACCAAGTTTACAGAGGAAAAACTGGAGAAGACTGAGGCAATTGAGGCGCTGAAGTCCTTGTTTATTTATGTTGAGGAGAATTTCATATTCTTTTCTTCCATGCTATCCAATAAAAAAACTTCCGCATTTCGGGAACGGATGATGGCATTGCTTTCGTCTGGTATGCAGAAGAAAATTCAGATGCAGGGCATCAATCAGAACATAGATAAGGAATTGATTGTACAATTTATGACCACAGCCTTTGTCGGAACGGTGGAGAGCTGGATACTGAATAACATGCCACAGCCACCTCAATGGATGGCAGAGCAAATATGGACATTATTTGAACGGAATGGTTGTAAATAACTTAAACGATATGGTTTCGGCACCAATAACTATCGTATCACCAAGACAATAGCGGCAGTCTAAGAATTTATTTATCAAGTCTTAGACTGCCGCTTCTTCCATTCAAAAACCGCGATAAATCAATGACTCCAATCTAAGACTTAATTTCCGCCGAACCGAAATCAGCTATTCCTAAAGAATTAAAGGTAGAGCTACTCAACAACCTCTCCAAATCACTTTAAACTCCTCGTTGGATAGGAGGATATAAGGAGATGTTAGCAATGGCACAAGGATCGAGAGAAGAAAATTAACGAGATAGTTGGGAAAGTGAACTTGTAAAATAAAGGGAGAAAAACTACTGCAATCTGGCAGGCCATTTAGGTGAGCGGCTGAAAAATGCGAACGATAGGCAAGTATAGATCTAAGTCTCACTGTTGATCTGCTGGCGCTCAATCGGCTACTAAGCGTCCTTCCGGGTTTTTCCCCATTTGCTGGGATTGGTTGTGTCCGGGATGCGGTGCTTCAAAATGGCCTGATATTGGAGTTTTTTTTCTTCCAAATGGTCGACGCGCTGCTTGGCTTCTTCGAGCTGAATTAGTGCCACTTCTGTATATTCCATCATAAGTGCGAAGCGCTGCGGAACGGTCGAATCACCTTCGAGGCAGAGGTCGACGTACGTTTTGATTTTTTCAATCGGCATCCCAGTCTGCTTGAGGCATTTGGCGCCATACAGCCAGTTGATCGATTCTTCGTCGAACAGCCGGATGTTGTTTTTATTACGCTGTACACTTGGTACCAGGCCTTTATCCGTGTAAAAGCGCACGGCATGCTCGGTGAGTCCCGTTATCAAGGCGGCTTCTTTGACAGTATGCATGTGTATTCCTCCTTGTGAAAAAAATCGTTGTAAACGGCTTGCCTTCGTGTAACACGAAGGCGATAAGCTTATTATAGATGCAAATCGGCTGTAGGCGCAATCCCTACTGCGGTGCGCGATTCCGGGATGCGCGGCCGTTTGCGTTAAAAATTTTAACCATGGGAGGAATTACGATGCAAACTGTAACTTTGAACAATGGAGTAAAAATGCCGATCATCGGCTTCGGTGTCTACCAAGTCCCCGATGCTGATGAATGCGAGAATGCGGTATATGAAGCACTGATGGCCGGTTATCGCCTGATTGACACCGCCGCCGGTTACTTGAACGAGGAAGCGGTCGGGCGCGCAATCAAGCGCAGCGGCATACCGCGCGAAGAGCTGTTCATCACGACCAAGCTCTGGGTTCAGGATGCCAGCTACGAGAGTGCCAAGCTGGCGTTTGCCAAATCCTTGAAAAAGCTACAGCTCGACTATCTCGATTTATACCTTATTCACCAACCGTTCGGCGATTACTACGGTGCGTGGCGCGCGATGGAAGACCTATACGGCGAAGGCAAGATCAAGGCAATCGGTGTCAGCAACTTCCTGCCCGACCGTCTGATGGACCTCATCGTGCATAACGAAATTGTGCCCGCTGTCAACCAGGTCGAAACGCACCCGTTCTATCAGCAGATAGAGAGCGCCGCTTTTATGAAAGAGCAGGGAGTGCAGCATCAGTCGTGGGCACCGTTCGCTGAAGGACGTAACAATATGTTTAGCAACGAGGTACTGACCTCAATTGCGGAAAAACACAACAAATCCGTCGCTCAGGTTGTGCTGCGCTGGCTTGTTCAGCGCGAAGTCGTTGTTATTCCAAAATCGGTGCATAAAGAAAGGATCGTCGAGAACTTCGATATTTTCGATTTTAAGTTGAGCGCGGAAGATATCGAGCAGATTTCCACCTTGGATACGCGGGAAAGTCTTTTCTTATCGTACCATGATCCGGAAGTCGCCAAGGGGATGGGCAACTTGAAAGTCGATCTGTAACCTTGGTCGAACCGTAAATTCATTACGTAACCATCTTCATATGCATAAAGGAAGAGAGTATCTCATAAGCCTAGCGGTTTTTGAAGATACTCTCTCTTTTTAAACTTAAATTTATTCGTGGGAATCCAATCCTTGAGTTGTAAGGCTTCAGTTGACCTCAAGTTCTTATACCTACAGTCAGTTATTGTATCTCTTTTTTGTCCTTATACAAAATATCTATTGGGTGAAATGGTACGGCATATCACATATTTTTTTATCCTAATATCTCCATAAGTAATGTTAGATTAAAACTCATTAAATGCTAATAGCTGGGAAGGTTAACGACAAACAAGTAAAAAAGGAGATATTTATATGAAAAGATTACTATTCCTTTTGATGGTTTCGTTTTTCCTTTTATCTGGATTTGAGCATCAGGATGATTTAGAAATAGTGAATATAGAGACAACAGTAATTGAATCTCAAAAAACCTTGCGTTATGACTTTGAAATCAAAAATACAAGTTCAGAAAGAGTTGGAGGGGAATTTGACTACCCAGGTCATAATATTTATGGGATGGAGCTAGTCGTTATCCCAGGGAAGAAGTTAGAGCCATTAATGGAGATGGAAACCGGAACAAAATATAAAAAAATGAAACCATCAGGGTTCGGTGGAAGTGGGTTTATCCGACCGAATGGAGTAGGGAAGTTTCATGCGGAATACCATTTTAAAGAAGAAAAGGATTTAGAAAAGGTAAGAGAGTTTGCATTAAACGCCACATTACGTATTCTACATGGAACAAACATAATTGCAGAGCTTCCTTTAAAATAATCAAATATTAACATAATGCGGGAGGGAATTATGGCAAACATACCTTTGAGTTGAACCAGGTAAAGGAACGGGGTAGAAATGTGGAGAGGTCCTTTGCAATTTTTACAATGGAAAAGGGCACAACCTTTATCACAATATGTCACGATGGGAATGGTTTTTATCTTTATTCCAATGAGAATAAATATGCTTCGGTTGAGCGTTTAATAGAGAACCTGCCCCCAGTTCATTGGTCAATCAGATAAATGGTAAATTAATTGGTGAGGAAGAATAGTTTTTTTGTATTTCGTATAGTTATACTGCTCATTTGATAATCTATATGTTTACAATCCAAATGACCTTCTATTTAAAAAAAGTGTGAAACAAAATTGAAAATGTAATCGTAACTATTAAGGGGAATAAAGATAGAATAGAAAAATTATGGTTCTTTTATCGTGCGTAGACTGTATGACTTCAAAGGGGGCATTAATCTAATAATAATTGGCATTTTTTTAATTACGAATTATTCTATCTTATCCACTAATGCGGCAGTTACTTTAATAACTTAACATTTGGTCCATATAGCAAATAGAGTAAAAATTAACTTTAAAATAATGGTAGACAGATCCCAAAGGATTATCAGTAGCATAAAAGGACATGCTATGTTTAGCGAAAACTTGAATGGGTCTTTATCTTTAAAGGAGTGAAGATAGAATGGAGTCACTATGGCTAGAGTATGCATGGGCATTACTAATTCTAATCGGATTAGAAGGATTATTGTCTGCTGACAATGCCCTTGTACTAGCAGTTATAGCAAAGCATTTACCGGAAGATCAGAAAAAAAGAGCCATAAATTACGGAATTATTATGGCTTTCGCTTTTAGATTTGCTGCACTTTTTGCAATTTCTTTTATTGCGAATGTCTGGCAGATACAGGCGATAGGAGCGGCTTATCTTCTTTACCTAGGATTAAAGCATGTCATTAAGGCACGGTTCGGGAAAGAAAATAAGAATATCCATAAGGACGATGAAAAGGAATCAGCTGGTAAAGGTTTCTGGCCCACAGTAGGGAAGATCGCATTAGCTGACCTAGCTTTTGCAATTGATTCAATTTTAGCTGCCGTTGCTCTTGCACTTGGCCTTCCAGATTCACCGTTGGACAATTTCGGTGGTATGGATGGAGGGAAATTTATTGTTGTAGTTCTTGGGGGTATTGCTGGTCTAATTTTAATTAAGTTTGCCGCAACCTGGTTTGTACAACTTCTAGAAAAGCGTCCGGCATTGGAAACAACAGCATATGCAATTGTTGCATGGGTCGGTGTCAAACTTGCTGTGATTACACTTGCTCATAAGGATATTGGAATATTGGATCATCACTTTCCGCACAGTACCACTTGGACCCTAATCTTTTATGGAGTATTGGTCGCTATTGCTCTAATTGGTTGGTTTGCACCAGGTAAAAAGGAATAAATTTTTGGTTTGTGAACATTGAACATTGTATTTAAATAACGTGGCTTTAACGGGATGAGGGTATTATCTTTGTCATTGCCAGTCTTCTTACTTCTTTATTCTTTTTCTATTATGTCTCCCTGTTTCTTTCTCAGTTCCTATGCTAAAAGTCGGTATCTACTGCTAAATAGTTGGTAGCTGAAGGTGTATGGTGAGGGTAGGAAGATTTAGATGGCACCTATGTACTGGTTCAATCTCAATCGATTCTTTCATAAAAGATCAACCATAATTCGGGCTGGATTCAATAGGATCCAGTCTTTTTTCTTTTGTTCAATACTCTTTAAAGCTTTGTCATAATCGGTTTTAAGTGCTGTCCGATTCTTTTCCCGTTGGGTTCCACAACATACAAAACCACGTATGATTCGCCTTTTCTTCTGTCTACCCTGTCTTAAAATTGCACCCTTTCCTGTCTTTTTTTATTCTCCCTCAATTATGGGGAAGAACTAAAAAGCCTATAAAAGAAACTATCCTCCAATACCATTCAAACTGTAGTAGGGTATTGGAGGAATCGTTTCAAACTAAACTAACGGTCTAATCACCATTTCATTCACATCGACATCGGACGGCTGCTCAATCGCAAAAGCGATCGAACGCGCGATAGATTCCGCCGGTAATGCAATGCGCCGGTATTCCTTCATAAAATCTATGGTATCCTTGTGTGTAATACTATCGGGAAGCTCAGATTCCGTTACGCCAGGCGATACAAGCGTCACACGAATGTTTTGTCCTGCTGTCTCTTGTCGCAACCCGTCCGTAATGGCCCGCACTGCATATTTAGTTGCAGAGTAGACTGCAGCTGTAGGGGATACCTCATAGGCGCCAATGGAGGCAACGTTAATGAATTGTCCAAAACCCTGTTTTTTCATAACTGGTAGTCCTGCGGCAATACCATGAAGAACCCCGCGGATATTAACGTCAATCATTTGATTCCATTCTTCAATTTTTAAAGCCTCTAACGGTGAGAGAGGCATAACGCCGGCATTGTTTACAATTGCATCTATCCGTCCAAAGTGACTCTGGGCCAGTTTGATTATTTCTTGCATTTGTTCAAGCTCTGTCACGTCAAGCCTTTGAAAAGCAACAGAACCACCATCCGTTTGTATCTCGGAAGCCAAGGCTTCTAGTCTTTCTACACGCCTGGCTCCAATTACAACATGAGTACCCTGGCTAGCGAGCAGACGGGCGGTTTCTTCCCCAATCCCGCTACTGGCACCTGTAATAATAACTGTTCTTCCTTCAAGTGAAGACACTATTATTCGCCTCCTTCTTTTTGTTCTTCTCGATATAGCACCATTCCTTCGTGATACAGTACACCGTTGACAAAGTCACCGTCAGCCGTAAAGCCTGTGTCATCCACATATTCAATATGGTTGCCTTCAATAGTATAGCTCCCTTGGTAAGCGCTCTTTCGATTACCACGGGCTTCATCGTACCGTCCATTCGGTAGTAGTTCATGTCGGATATGGCCATCTTTGGTGACCCACATGCCGACATAGGAATGTGAAGTTGCCTGTTCATTGTTCATTTCCTTTTCCCCTTTCGAGTGGTGATTTTCATTTGAATACTGAAAAGCTACTAACCATAAATTAAACGAAAGAACCAGTAACAGAACTCTGATTAATGCTCTGATCTTTGTCATAGTTTTATTATGAATCAATTTGAAAGCAGGGCGGTAGCTGGAATATGCACAAATCTTGCCTAATACTCCAAGAGACTATAGTATAATTAAAGTAAAAGTAGTGACACTCGGCGAAAAGGATGGGGGACGTTCCGTGAAACATAATGGAGAATTAACAGAGGTAATTGGGAATCATATAAGAACGGACGGTACACAGGAGACGGATATTCCGGGCTTACGCTTCATTCGCACATCTGAAAATTCTGAACCGGTGTATTCTGTCTATGAGCCGTCTCTCTGTATAGTAACTCAGGGCTCAAAAGTTGTCATGCTTGGAAAAGAAACCTTTCAATATGATCCAACTAGTTATTTGACTGCTTCTGTTCATTTGCCAATCACTGGTCAAGTCGTTGAGGCTTCACCGCAAATCCCCTATCTAAGTTTGCAGTTGCAGCTCGATATGAATCAGGTCCTTGAAATCCTTCAATCGTCGCCTCAAATAGGGAAGCCTAAAGGTGAATCAGGACGTGGTCTTGTAATTAGCCGTATGAGTGAATCGCTCCTCGATGCTGTGCTTCGACTCGTCCGACTCCTGGATACTCCACAAGATATCCCGGTACTTTCTCCCGGTCTCCAACGTGAGATCATTTACCGTGTTCTGCAGGATGAACAGAACGATCCCCTGAAGAAGTTTGCACTTATCGGAAGCCAAGCCCAGCGAATTGCAAAGGTAATTGATCAGATAAATCGTAACTTCGATCAGCCCCTTCGAGTTGAAGAGCTGGCTCAGCAAGTACGAATGAGCTCTTCATCCTTCTACAGTTATTTTAAGGAGGTCACAGGCATGAGTCCGATTCAGTATCAGAAACAGCTCCGCCTTCAGGAAGCACGCAGGCTACTCTTTACAGAAGAACTAAATGCGGCAGAGGCTTCATTCCAGGTCGGATACGAAAGCCCTTCCCATTTTAGTCGAGAATATACCCGCAAATTTGGCTTGCCTCCGGGGCAGGACCTTCGCCGGCTACGGGGAACGTTATAAGGAATTATCTTTTCCGATTTACTGTATGAAACGAGCAACTCAGAAACTGTAGAAGTGATATCAAAAATGTTCTTTCACTGTACGTTTGAAGAAGGTTCCTGACTAGAGATTATGCGTAAATCTGGAATAGAGAAGTTGGATCAAGATGACCGATTAGGATGGGTTCATATTGCCTTTTCATTACGAAGTGGAGAAGCTGTTGACCAGATGGCAACAAGACTACAAAAGGAGGCTATCATTTAGTTAATGGTCCCCGTGTCACCGGAGATGGCTACTATGAAAGTGTAATAGAAGATCCTGAGGGGAATCTACTAGAAGTAACTGTATAACTAAAGGATGAAAAAAAGTTGCCTTTTGGGGGCAACTTTTTCTATTCTTTTGGAACCGTTAGGTAGTAGTGATTTCCCGATTTACATGATATCTTCCAATCGGCACCACAGAAGGAGAACCCGAAATAGGGTCTTCTACCACCGTACAATCAAGCCCAAAGATGTCTTTAATTAAATTACTCGTAATAACATTTGACGGCTCACCCTCAGCAACAAGCTTTCCTTGATGAAGAGCAAAGATATGATCTGCATAACGCGCGGATAAGTTGATATCATGAAGAACCATTACAATCGTTGTACCGTGCTTTCGGTTAAGGTCAGTAAGCATATCCAAAATTTCCACTTGATAGGTGATATCTAAAAAGGTTGTTGGTTCGTCTAAAAACAAAATATCCGTTTGTTGCGCCAGTGCCATGGCAATCCAGACACGCTGTCTTTGACCGCCTGAAAGCTCATCGATGTGTCGATTTCCAAGCTCTGTAATATTCATAATTTCCATGGCTTCTGCAACGGCTTCATAGTCTTTTTTAGACCATCCACTAAACAGAGATTGGTGTGGAAACCGTCCTCGTCCCACCAAGTCTGCAACCGTTATTCCTTCAGGTACGATTGGGGATTGTGGAAGCAAGCCTACCATACGAGCTAATTGTTTTGGTGGAAATTTATTAATTGGCTTTCCGTCCAGAGTAACATTACCGGAGGTCGGTTTAATAAGCCTTGCCAATGTTTTGAGTAGAGTAGATTTCCCGCACGCATTCGCACCAATAATAACGTTGATTTTATTACTAGGGATCTCGAGGCTTATATCGTGGATCACCGTTTTATGATCATAGCCCGCAACTACTTGTTCAGCTTTAAAAATATGTTCCGGTTTCATTATAATTCTCCCTTTCGATTCATTCGGATTAGCAAGTAGATCAGATATGGCGCACCTATAATTCCGGTGATGACGCCAACAGGGTACCTAACTTCAAATGCAAACTGTCCGATTAGATCGGACGCCAAAACCAAATTTGCGCCAACAAGACCCGCAGGAATGATGTTTGAAAACCCTACTCCGACTAGTCTTTTTGCGATTGGTCCCGAAAGGAAAGCTACAAAGGCGATTGGCCCCGTGGTAGCTGTAGCCAATGCTAGGATGATTACGGAACTTATAATAAGTAAAATTCTAGTTCTATCTGTATGGACCCCAAGGGAAGTCGCGGTTTGCTCTCCAAGCTCCAATATGCCTAGATGTCTGCCCAGCATCACAATAACAGGTACGAAGATAAGAACGGTAATGACAAGAGGCGGAAGTTCATCCATTTGTGAACCATTTAGACTTCCACTTAGCCATCTAAGCGCTGCTGGAATATCTTGTTGTGCACCAACGAGTAGAAGATAGGATATTAAAGCGTTGAGCATGGCTTGTATGCCTATTCCAACTAAGATTAATCTTCCAATGGAAAATGACCTTCCTCTAGAAAAAAGATAAATGAACACAACGGTAACTAGACCAGCGATGACCGAAGCGATGGAAACCATCGTATTACTTGTATGAAGAATGAGGATACAAAAAACAGCCGCAGCGCTTGATCCAGTAGTTATCCCAATGACATTCGGGTTTGCGAGTGGATTCCGTAACATCGTCTGAAATGTGTTTCCACCAATTCCGAAAGCGAAGCCTGCAAATAGACCCGCTAGCATTCTAGGTAGCCGTATGGTATGAATAGCAAAAGAGGCACCATTGATTTGCTCTCCCAGAAGCACTCTGATGACATCTATTAGTGGATAGATGGTGCTCCCTAGTAAAAGCATCGCACAGCACAGCGCACATAAAAGGATCGTAAGTAAACCAGTAACAAGTATCCATCGGCGTCGTCTTTGACGTCTACCAGCTATAATAAATTCAACGGATTGATTCTTCATAATGAACTCACTTTCGCTTTCCGAGCTAGTATGATGAGTATCGGAGCTCCAATAAATGCTGTAACGACACCAACCTCAAGCTCTCCTGGTCTACCAATGATTCTGCCAGCGATATCCGATATTGTTAAAATGATTGCTCCTGAAAGAGCGGACATCGGAATAATGAGCCGCATGTCGGGACCAAAGATAAGGCGAATGATGTGAGTGGATAATAACCCTACAAATCCAATTGGACCTGCTAGAGCAGTAGTTGCCCCGCACAAAAGAACACCGGCAAAGGCCGCAGTAAACCTCAGTATGCCTGTTCGAACACCCAGTCCTGTCGCTACCTCATCTCCAAGTGCCAATGCATTAAGAGCTGAAGTGGAAATCGAACCTAGCAATATTCCGACGATGAGAAAGGGGATGAATGTTATAATAGATTCCCAGTTTCCAGCCCCAACGCTCCCCACTTGCCAAAATCTAAATTGATCCATGACATAGGAACGTGGAATCATAATCGCAATTACCAGGGAAGAAAGGGCAGCACTTGTAGCGGCCCCAGCCAAAACAAGTTTAAGAGGCGTAGCACCGCCACGCCCCATAGAACCAATTCCGAATACAAAAACAGCGGTAATCATTGCCCCAGCTAAAGCAAACCAAATATATTGATAGGATGTGCTAATGTTCAAGAAGGCAATGCCACTTACCACAAATAAGGCAGCACCTGTGTTTACTCCAAGGATACTCGGATCGGCAATGGGATTACGAGTGACCGCTTGCATAAGGGCACCAGAAACACCAAGTGCAGCACCACAAAATAAACCGAAAATAGTCCGAGGTATCCTCTTACGAACAACGCTTGCCCCATAGGAATCTACTTCTGGATGAAATAAACCGTCTATTAATACATGGTATCCCACCGGACGAGAACCAAAGACTAAAGAGGCGATCACACATAGTGTGAGCACCCCTATACATACCAGTATAATCGCTATTCTATTCCTGAGAACAAAATAGTTTAACCAATTATGTTTTGAATCTGAAAAATTATTCATCTATCTTTTCAATAGCTCCTCCAATTAATTCTAGGTACTCATCAATGGTATAAGCTATAGATAGTGGATTTGGGTTTCCGGATGCTGCTAAAGGAGTACCATTTCCTATAAATACAACAGAACCTCTTTCAATTGCCGGAATCTTGCCAAGCAGGGGATCTGATTTCACTGCTTCGTATAAGCTTTCATCCCCATATCCAATAATGATATCTGCATCGTTCAGGATATCCGCATTCTCAGCACTTAATTGTAAAGAATAGTTGTTCGGATCTTTGATTGCATTTTTCACACTTTCCGGATATTCCATGCCCAGCTCAATAAGAAACGAGCCACGTGGGTCTGCATGTGTGTATATGTGGAGCTGAGATAAATCTTCAGCTGAGAAGTTCGCCCATACTACTTTCTTCCCTTTGATTTCTGGATATTCACTTGCTTTTTCCTTAATCAATTCCTCGGTATCCTTAATGAGCTGCTCGCCCTCTTCTTTCATCCCCATACCTGTTGCATTTAAGATTACCTGTTCACGCCAAGTTGTTAACCAAGGGCTTGTCGGATAAGCCACAACTGGAGCGATTTGACTAAGAATGTCATAGTCTTCTTGTGTGATACCAGAGTAGGCAGCAAGAATCACGTCTGGGTTTGTATCTGAAATGGCTTCAAAATCAAGACCATCTGTATCTTGGAAAACATTCGGGTCCTCGACACCAAGTTCCTTTAACTTTTCAGCTGTCCAAGGCAACAATCCGCTGTCATCTTGTACGCCGTAGTTCGCCGCTGAAAATCCTACAGGTACAACTCCGAGAGCAAGAGCAACATCATGATTCGCCCATTGAATAGTAGCTACTCGTTCAGGCTTGCTCTCAATAACCGTTTTACCAAAAGCATGCTCGATTTCTATCGGGTACTTAGTGGAATCTTCACTGGAAGAAGCAGTTTCTGTATTTTCTGTACTTGTAGAATCACTCTCAGCCGAAGCTGAATCAGATTCCTTGGCTTGGCACCCAAATAGTAGTGTGATGCTCACAGCCAAAATAAATAATGTTGTTAATGAAATGTTGCGTTTTGCCTTCATTTGCATATCCACCCTTATCCTTTAATATATTAAAAAATTGCAAATTAACTTTACGGATTGAATCACATACATGATCATTATGTAAATTAAATAAAAATAAACTATGGCCTTCCTCTCCGACGGGGGGAGAAATTTTTGCAACCCTTTTAATTGATAATGATTATCATTCACAATGATATATGCTCTTTTACAAGTTGTCAATGAATAATTCATGATGTAGTGGAATTGCAGCCGTGCTATTAAAATATTAATACTCCGGTTATTCCTTGAACAAAAGGTCTCTTTTTATTTGCTTTGGAAATTATACAATTGACTTAGCGTGGCTTTAGAACCATTCCCATAAAACAAAGGATGTCTCCCAAGCAGAGACATCCTTAAACCATTATTCTGTTAGACGATTGCTTTTAAACTAGTGATGGTGACTATTATTACCATTACTATCTTCTTGGTTTTTGGTTTCTTCATTTAAGGAATTTAACTCCTCTTTTGAAACAGTTCCTACAATGAATCGTTTCTTTGGCATGACATGAAGACCTTTCGCCGTTACATGGGTCTGAATATAATATATACCATCTTGTTGAAAAGTCTTTTTAATACTGTAAATACCATTCTTTTCATTATTGGCTTTAATCATTTCACTAGCTTCCTTGTTATTTTCGCTCCAAATTTCAAATTGAACATCATCTGCTTCCTCTATATTTCCCTGACCTTGTGTTACTATAACCTTCAATATACTTTCTGTATTTAGATAGATTTCCTCTGGCAATTGTATCTCAGCTTCCACGACTTCGGGTATAGGATTCCCATTGTTGGAAGAATTAGAGTTAGCTGTACAGGCTGAAAGGAGTAATAAAATAATAGCCATTGCAATGCTTAGAAACAAATTGTTCACTTTTTTCCTCCCCCTCCTTCAATACAACCAAGTTTTTACTGGTTTTACTTTCTTTAACACAAAACGGTCTAGTAAAAATATTGCTATTATTGAAATCCCTACTAAAGGCATAATAACCCCCATAGCTATCATGAAAAAGAATACCGCTCTTGTAATTTTCTCATCGATTGACCTGGGAGGAGCCCCTAACTTGTTATCAGGCTTTCTTTTTCTCCACATTATAAAGGCGCTGACGATAAAGCCAATTAATCCTATACAAACAATAAGTCCAATAATCTGATTTGCTAAACCGAATAGTCGACCCTCATGCAATGCTATACCCACAGATATCCCTTTTGCCATGATTCCATAATCATCAAATCGAACATCACTCAAAATAGAACCCGTGTATTGATCTACATGTAATGTAGCACTATCTTTAGGACTTGTATCGTCCGTTGAGATAGTGAAAACACCTTTCTCCCCTTGTGGCATGTAAATGGCATAAGGTTGCGATATATCTTCATTACTAGCAATATAGGATATATCATCTACGGCTAATGGGACATACCCATTGACAGCAGATGATGGAACAGCTAGGTTCTCTGTTGCCCATGGTACATTTTCAGCAATATCCTTTGTTTTCACTATAGACTCTGGCTTCTCAGCAAATATAGTAGCGAAAGGAGGATAGCCTGTATTCGTTGAAGAGGCAAGATTTTTGATTTGTTCGCCGACTACGCCTGACCATGTAAGTCCAGTTGTAATTAGGATCAAAATAAAGGTGGATAACCAAAATGCAGGGACAGCGTGCATATCCCGCCAAAAGGTTCTTCCCTTCTTATTCAATCTTGGTAAGACAGTTCCCCATATAGAACTTTTATTTCGTGGCCACCACATATACAGACCCGTTATTAATAAAATAAAAGCCCAACATGCTGTCAATTCGACCCATCGATTAGCTATGGTTCCACCAACAAGCAATTCGCTATGGATTTTTTTAAATATTTCTGTGAATCTTTCTTCATTATTTATTCGACCTGTGAGTTCCCCGTTATAAGGGTTTACAAAAACAGAATATATTTGACCGTTTTCTGATACGCCAATCTCAGTTGTTCGGGAGGGCTCGTCATAAAATTTTATGGATGTAACGGTTCCGTTAGGGTATGCTTCTTTTACTTTAGATATCTGGGAAGAAGGAGACAAAGTTGTTGATCCTTCCTCTTGAACATAGTACTGGTCTTGATAGAGTATAGACTCAATTTGTGGTTTGAATAAGTAAACAGATCCACTGAAAGCAAGGATAATCAGGAAGGGGGCAAAGATTATACCTGCATAGAAGTGCCACCTCCACACAGTTTGATAGAGGGAGGCTCTGTTTTGTTTAAAAGTCTTTTGTTTATCAGCTTGCATGGGTTGTTCTAATTTTGTAGATTTCACTTGATAAGCTCCTTTACTTATTAGAATGGCAACAGGGCTCACCACTCATTTTTTCTTTAATAGCTGTAATCGCTCCTTCAAAATGATAGATATCCCCTCCGAACCCTAACTGAAATTGTTTAGCATTCTTTATTGAATCAAGGACAATAACTTGTGGTTGACAGCAATTAAGATTAATATCCGGATTCAGAAGAAACGTTGCCATTTTTGCACTAATCGTTGTATCTTTAAGGAAATCCTGACAAATGATTTGGGAGACTTTATTTTCAATGTCCTTATATCTAAGTAGACCACAATGAGGACAACATGTTTGTTCCACTTGCTGGTTTAGCTTAATGATCTTAACGGATTGCCGAGAAGTCGCAGGCTTATGGCAATAGGTGCAATGATCAGGAGATAGAAGGTTTTCACGAGCAAGAGTAACTCCATTTGCAGTTTTGAACACCTTCTTTTGCTCAATCAGTGGTTTTATGTCGCGGTAGATTGTCATTTCGGAGACACCCAATCTCTTGCTAATATTTGATACCCGCAATGTTCCCTCATTTTCTAACCATGTTACTATTTGTTTTTGTCTCTCAATTGGTAACATCTATATCTCGCCTCGCTTTTATAAGATAACGATTCATAAATTTACTTGGATCACTTACTTTAAGGTATTTTATTTTTTTGACATGTACAAGAGTATTTGTGATAAAAAATGTGGAAAAATGTTAAAGCGTAACAATTTAGACTTGAATCTGTAACTAAGTTTACATAATTTAAGATATGAGAATCTTAGTCCCCATACTGTTTTTACGTATTGGATAGAAAAGTCTATTTTGTGCTACTTATAGGATCACCCGTCCGTTGACATATCATTGAATACTCCATTTGTAACTGGAAACGATATAAATGAGTAATTTCAGACTTTATAACGATGGAGGAATTCACATGTCTAAAGAAGAAAATCCAGACAAGAAGTTCAAGCATGGTGGAAATGACAGCACCAAAAGACCAGACGAGCAAAGAAGAGGAAAAGGGAAGTCAAATTCCAGAGGAAAGTTGCGATAGCAGCCCAAAAGACAAGGTCACAGCACCTTGTCTTTTGTTATATATTAGGAAAGTATTAAAAGTTTCACAAGGAGAAATTCAACGTAGTAATAGTTTCAAGGTTTCAAGTATAAGCGCACAAAGGAATGCGCTGTGGGTAGAACTAGGGCTTAGCCGCTTCTTATAGGCGTGGAGCAAAACCGAGTTTTCTTTATATATAAAAATAAACTCTTTTATTGTGCCAAGTAATTCAAATGGAAGATTATGTTATGATGAAAGTATAACCGGTGAAGAGAGTTTTATTTTTACGGGGTTTTATGTGATCGGGCTCGGTGTGGCCTTCATATACTACCATGTCTTTTTCTTTCTCAATGGGATAGGCAAAAGTCGGAAGGAGAGAAACGATGAAAAAAAGTGAGATCCTCTTAACTGTAATTGGTTCACTATTAACGTTACTTGGAATCATTTTTATTTTCTCAAGTGTCCATTTTGGTACCACACTAGCAGAAGTCTGGTTATCAGAACTGGGTGGAGCGGACACTATGGAATATCAAATCAGAATGAAGAGTTATACAAATAATTTCTTAGTATCAGGCGGTATCCTTTTTGGTATTGGACTTTGTACGATTGTGTTTTCCATTGCAAGATGGGCTATTTCCAATGACAAGTACATAACGAAACAAGAAGAATCCTAATTGGCTAAACGATTAGGGTTTTTTTGCGAAAAAATCCCTATCCATATATGTAATCAATAATAGATTTAAAGAGATACATAAAAACTTTTTTATCATGAATTGTTACCAATTACACAGTTGACCGTTTAATAAGTGAGGGGGGAGCAGATGAAAGACATAGATGGAATATACCATGCTTATTTTCAAGATGTATATCGATTTCTGCTCTCTCTTTGTCGGGACCATCATACAGCAGAAGACTTGGTCCAAGAAACGTTTTTTCGAGCGTATCTTTATATTGAACACTACGCAGGGGGAAAGGCGAAAACATGGCTTTTTACCGTGGCGTACAGGGCGTTTATCGATCATTATCGAAAGCAGAAAAGAACAGTGATCAAAGATCGAAGTTTTTTTCATAAGCTTTTTGATAAGCGAAAATCAGTCGAGGATTCCGTCGTAATCGGAGAAGAGATACAAGAGGTCATTCATTTGTTAGAGGACCTTCCAATAAAACACAAGCATGCGGTACTTCTTCACGATTTTCATGGATTGTCGCAAAAAGAAGCGGCATTTGTTATGGACGTGCAGATAAGTCATTTTAAAGTTTTGTTATTTAGAGGGAGACAGGCCATAAGACATAGAAAGGCGGTAGAAGATTATGAGTGAGGAATTTAAGCGGAAGCTAGAAGCTTATGAAAAAGGTCAGTTGACTCAGCAAGAGATAGAAGAATTTGAAAAAGAGCTAGATCGGTATGAGCAATACCAGGAATCTTTAATGGAAGAAAAGCAAGGGGATACTAATGAAGGGTTAGATGAGAGGAAGCAGAAGCGTGTCTTAAGACGAGGGAAGTGGAAAGCAAGAATTCAAACAGCTCTTACTGCACTATTAATGGTTATCGTTTTCTATATCGTATCATCGGTTCTTACTTCCATTTATTATGCATGGGGAACTCCAGACCGCACAGATGTGTATCGAAATGTCATTGATCATACGCTGACTGTAACAAATCCGTATGGATATATGGGTGGAACCAGTGTCGATGTCCAGCCATTTTTCAGAATGGAAGCAACAAGAGAATTAAACAAAAGCGTCGGTCATGATACGTTTCAAATAGGAGAAATGAAGGTGGATTTCCTTTTTTCCATGATGGGGGTTGTGGAAGAAGAATCGTACGGGAAGCAGTCCCAGAATATCCCGACCTTTTTATATCCCGGCTCTAATATAGGTGTGGATTCACAATGGGATCGATTAGAGCGACTACCAGAGGGGACGGTTGTCTCAGCGTATCTCTCTTTTAATAAGCTTATTGGAACAAGAGAAGTATTTGACCAATTTGAAGATAATGACATGGATGTTCTCTGGTTAGCTGTTGATACTGGAGTAGAATCACCGTCTGAAAGTGATGGAGTGATTAGCTTTCCTTTAGGGTTTCCGAGCTTTCCTATATGGCATGACGATGACATGATTCTCCATTCAAGAGAAGAAAAGAAAGGACATTTTGGAGGAGTTGTGAGTGAATCTTATTCGTCACCAGAGTCTTCCACAGATGATGTGGAGGTCTACCATAAGCAATTTTTAAAAACCTTATCTTTTTTAGAAGACCATGAGAAGATAGTATCCAAGCTCTTGTTTGGAGAATTAGATTTATCCGATCGAATTGCTTATTTAGAAGAAAACGAAGTGAAGCATTATGGTGTGGTAATTACAGGGCCAACGAAGGAAGTGCTTAAATTACAAGAGGAGCCTTGGATCGGAAATATAGAGGTGGATGAAGTTGGTTTTTGGAATTGGATAAGTTAGAGGTAAACGAAAGAGCTGTTTTCAGCTCTTTTTAAATGTTAAGAAAATTAAATAGAGTTAGTCTTTTTATAATTCTATTGACCCACTAGCTAATATACTTTAGTCTACTAATTATAGTAAAAAAGTATTATGGTTTTATCCATCAACGGTACTTAATAACTACATAAATAGAAGATAAAGGCAAAATATTCGAAAGGGTATGACGCAAAGCTTAGGGTCTAAGGTAATTTTTACTACGATCGCCTGGTTACCAAAACAATGTTTCTTTGGCTATTCTTATTTTAAGAATAGCTTTTTTATTTATGTAGACTGTTAGATTGATATTTTTTTACTAAATCATGTACAGGAGAGAAAAAAATGATAAAAAAGTTAAGGTTTAAAAATCTTACAATTGGTTGGAAGTATGGACTTATTCTAATTCTTATATTTTTATTATTCGGGATTGCGACTACAGTTGTAACTAACCAGGTAAATAATATCGGAGACAATGTCGATGCATTAGAAAGAAGAGGAGATAGAGCCATTAAAATTACGGAAATGGGCTCCTTAACTCGATCCAAAAGTATTCGGGTAAACAGTTACGTTATGGAACAAAATCAATCGTATGTGGATGAATATAAAGCTCGGCAAGAAGAATTTAATACCTTAGAAGCGGATGTTAGAAGTAAGATGGATTCAGAACGTGAGCTAGAATTGTTTAATCAAATCGTGGCATTAGACAAAGAACTAAATGACTTATTTTTAGAGGAAATCATTCCTGCTGCAGAAGCTGGTGAGAATACAGATAGTTTAAATGATAGAGCTGGGGAACTTAGATCAGAGACAGTCGATCTTTTACAGGAACTTCGTAATATCGTTAACGAACAACGTTCGCAGGCTATTGATACTACTAAGGAAAGTCAAGAATTAGCATTAATTATTCTTATCATTTCCATGGCTGCCTCCATCATAATTGGAGGAATACTAGTAATACTTGTTAGTCGTGTTATATCACGTAACCTAAACAGGGTTGTAGAAGTTAGTAATCAGATAGCGGATGGCAATCTTTCTGTAGAGAATGTAAATTACGATGGAAAAGATGAAATTGGAAGTTTGACTAGCGCAATTAATAAGATGAGCGATAATTTAAGAACCATTATTCGATCTGTTTCTGATGTTTCGGAGACAGTCAGCAGTCAAAGTGAAGAATTAACACAGTCTGCTGGTGAAGTGAAAGCTGGTACTCAGCAGATTGCCGCAACCATGCAGGAATTGGCTACTGGTGCAGAGACACAAGCGAATAATGCAAGTGACCTTACCTTAACGATGAAATCCTTTGTAGCAAAAGTTTCGGATGCAAACCGTAACGGTGGAGAAATCTTTGAATCTTCTAATATGATACTTGGCATGACGGAAGATGGCAGCAAGCTTATGATGAATTCCATTCAACAAATGGCTAAAATAGACCAAATTGTTAAAGGTTCTGTAGAAAAGGTGAAGGGACTAGATTCCCAATCTCAAGAAATTTCAAAATTAGTATCTGTAATCAAAGATGTTGCTGAACAAACTAATTTACTAGCTTTAAATGCTGCTATTGAAGCGGCTAGAGCAGGAGAACACGGAAAAGGGTTTGCGGTAGTCGCTGATGAGGTTCGAAAACTTGCCGAACAGGTAGCGGATTCGGTGAAAGATATAACCGAAATCGTTGGAAGTATTCAAAATGAGTCCTCTACTGTTGTGGTGGCGCTTGAGGATGGATATAAAGAAGTAGAAGAAGGAACGAATCAAATTAAAACAACAGGAGATACGTTCAATAGTATAAATTCGTCTGTTGAAGGAATGGTCTCAAGTATTAAATCCGTCACAACTAGCCTATCTGAAATCTCTACTAGTAGTCAGGAGATGAATACATCCATTGAGGAAGTAGCATCTATTTCTGAAGAGTCAGCTGCAGGGGTTGAACAAACATCAGCTTCGGCTCAACAAGCTAGTAGCTCTATGGAAGAAATTTCAGCTAGTTCTGATGAATTATCAAAACTGGCAGATAAGCTAAACGGGCTAGTACGTCAATTTACTTTATAGAAAATTCGCTAAGATAGTTAGTTGCAATGGCTCTAACTGTCTTAGCTTTACATAAAAAAGGGAAGAATGAATTATTGGAAAGGTGAAGTTAGATGAAAATTGCTATGGTCAAAGAACCTTCTTTGATTAGAGATGGAATTATTTCTTTTTTGGAACAACAATACCCAGGGACAAATGTGCTTGTTTTAAATTCCCGAAATTATACAAGTTTATTGCAGGAAAGCTTGGGTGTAATGGATTTAATATTCGTAGATTTAATAGCGGACATCGATATGACAGAAATAGTTCGCACCATGATAGATTCCAATCAAAAGGTAGTTTTATGTACTTCTCAAACAGAGAATGAAGGATTGCTACCTCTTTTCAAGATGAATTTAAATGGATATTTATTTGATGGAATGACTTCTGATGAGTTAAAAAATGCAATTACAGTAGTAAATAACGGTGGTAGGTACATCCATCCATCATTATCCCAGTTTTTGTTGAAAGACTATATTGAAATACAAAGTATTAGAAGCAATAAGCCAATCGGGTTGTTTTCCAAACGGGAATGGGAGGTAATGGAGCAGTTGGCGAAGGGGTCTAAGAATGACGAAATTGCTGCGAATCTTTATATATCCGAAAAAACGGTAAAGAACCATGTAAGTAAAATATTGAAAAAGTTAGAAGTTACAGATCGTACAAATGCGGTACTAACTGCGATTCGAAATAAATGGTTTGTTGTTTAAAAATGGGAAGGCACGTCATGAACATATAATAATGGGCTAGTATTATGAAGGATCATTTTAACCTTTATGGCCAGAATTGATAGAAGTAATTGTTTAAAAGAACGTGGTATTCATTTTGGATAGCGCGTTTTTTGCTTGTTTGACTGTAATTATTGCCACGGGCAGGTAAATATTTTGAAGGAAAACGATGGATAGAAGCGAATATACTTTAGTAAGAAAACGAGGAAAGGAGAAAATTTATGAAATACGAGATTATGGTGAAGCCGGGTTATCGAGCATTGGGATTAAAATGGGATGGAGCTTATTCAGAAATCCCATCTTTAAAAGAAACGATTAGCAAGGTGTTTTCTAGGAGGAAGGAACTTGAACATGCTGTTGAACCAGATGTTCAATTAGGCTTATCCTATCACCTGCGACCGGATGGATTCGTTCACTATTCTGTTTATGAAGTGTCGGAAGAGCAGTCTATCCCAGAAGGTATGGTAGAGATAAGGGTTCCTGAGATGACCTATCTTATCACTCATCATGAGAAAGGGCAGGATATTGGTCAGACGTATATGGGAATTGCAGAGTGGTTGAAGGAAAGTGACTATAAACCTTTTCAAGAATCGGACAAGGAGTATTTCGATAGCCTACCAATTAAACACGAACGCTATCCAGATGATCGGGATTTGACTGATCCCCATTTTGATATCCTGATCCCAGTTGTGGAGAGAACAGAGGCGTAACTTAGAAGAGACAATCGGTATAAGAACCGGTTGTCTCTTTTTCTGGTTAGGTCATTTTGCCTATTTACAGCATCCAATCAAACGTTAGTAAAGAAAAAGTGTCAAATTCTAAGTAGTAGTGTAAAACTTCAGTGGGAATGCAAGAGAAATCAGTCTTCAAAACAATGTATAAATCGACCAAAAATGACAAATTATATACTAATTCCCCAAAAAAGGTAGACAGTTTCCACTAATTTCCGATAAAATAGGACATGCAATATAAGACTATGTACTCATATTGTCAGTATATATATAAGAAAATAGTTTGACAAGGGCAAAATCGTCGAAAGGCGGTGACGCAAAGCTCCGGGTCTAAAACCAACCAATTTTGGTTATGACGGCCGAGTTGCCATTTTAGGAACTTAGGGTGAGGCTTTGCGTATTTTCCGCGAAGTCTTTTTTGTTAGTCCATTAGGTGATTTGGATAACAGGACAAGCTTAGCGAAATCAGCTTTCTAATTTGTCTTTGTACATATTGCAGACATTTTCATGGAAATGGGGGAGGAAATGAAAAGGTTAGGGAAGAAATTATTTCATGTATTTTTAATTTTAATGGTTTTGGTTAGCTCCATTTGGACGCCAATTGGTAACCCAATTCTGGCTGCAGCTCCACAAGGGAATATGGTGGATCCGCAATCCCTGTTGGATTTATTACCTCAGGAACAGATGGCAACACCAGAGGTGCCTAATCCGGTACAAGATATCACACCATCATTACCACAACCACTGGAGCAACAACCGTTGCCCCAAGCGCCAATTAGCAATTCTGGTCCTACACAACCAACATCTAAAGGATTAGATAGACCCGATTATGTAAATGTGGCAACAGGTAAATTGTCGCTAGAGAATACAGATTTAAACATTCCGGGAATTGGGTTTGGTTTTGAATTAAAAAGGAGCTATTCAAGTGATAACGATGAAATAGGCGCCTTTGGGCTTGGATGGACTTATAATTTTAATTCTCAGTTAAGAATTTTTGAAGATTATAATATGACGGAATATAGAAGTGATGGAAACGTATTAAACTATGAATTCGTCAAAAATGATCCAGATGCCTACGTAACTAGTTATGATGACGATACATTAGTAAACTACGAGTTGCATAAGGGAAGCTTTAAAACAGCTAAGAATGGGGATAGTTTAGAACGTGTTAGTCAGGAAGAATATCAAGTAAAAGGACTCCACGGTACAACGATTACATACAAAGGATATTTTGCGCCGTGGCGTGAACAGCAGGATGCACGTGCTGGTAAGATGGTGAAACGTACCGATCGGTATGGGAACACGATGAATTACACGTACGATGCAGAAGGTAAACTTGATAAAGTCATTGATACGAATGGGAAGACGATAGACTTCACTTGGGAAGGAAAAGTCATCGACAAGGTAACAGATCCAACGGGGAAGAGTATCCAGTATGGATATGATAGTCAAAGTCGATTAACGTCTATTACATTCCGCGATGGGCGTACAATCCAATATCAATATAGCGGGAACAAGATGACTGCCATTATAAATAATAATGATGAAAAAACCGTCTACGGTTATATCGGAAATCAGGTGAATAAAGTTCTGAATCCGGATGGTACAACCGCATTCACGTTATCTTATAAAAAGGATGGCTCAGGCAATGTCACGAAGTCAACCTTGACGAATGCTTCCGATGACTCATGGGAGTTTATTGTTAACGATGAAAAAATAGCGAAGGAGACAAGTCCTGCGGGGGAAGTGACGACCTTTTCCTATAATAGTGATGACCTGTTAGTGGAACAACACACGCCAACCGGTACGATGTCTTTCTCATATGATGCAGAAGAAAAGAAAACGTCACAGACCTTATTAGATGGTACGAAAACGACCTATTCATACCACAGTAAATGGGATATTCCGACTGAAATAACCGATAATCGAGGTCAAGTATCGACCTTTACGATTAACAATGAGAACGGTAATGTTCTCAGTAAAACGGTAAATGGGGTCGTTTCCGAATACGGGTATGATAGTAAGGGACGACTTACAACTGTAAAAGATGAAAACGGAAAAACCATGACTTTCCAATATGAAAATGGAAAGCTATCAAAAGTTATAAATGGAGAAGGAGAGATTACGGGTTACCAATATGATAATCTAGGTCAGCTCCGCATTCAGACGCTTCCTTCCGGTAAAACGTTGACATTTACTTATGATGGAGAAGGGAGATTGTTAACCAAGAAAGATGGGACATCTCTTTATCAGTACATCTATGATGAAGCTGGCCGATTGGAAACGGTTATTGATCCATTGGCACATAAACAAAAGTACTCCTATGATGATAATGGAAGGATAGACATTTACACCGATACATTAGGTAGACTTTTCAGCTATAGTTATTATCCGGACGGCAGGATCAAAACGATAAAAGATCCTAAGGAAACGAAAACCTTTACCTATGATGCAATTGGGAGAATCAAAACAGAAAAATCAAAGGTTGGGACAACGACATATACGTATAATAAATACGGAGTGGAGACGGTAGAGAATCCATATGGGACGTTCACGTATGCATACGATAACCAAGGGAGAATTTTCACGATTACCGATCACCTTGATAGAGTTACCACGTACCTTTATGACGGAGATGATCGTCTTACTTCCGTTGAGGATCCAATTGGACGCATGTATAAATACAGCTATTATCCAGATGGAAAACTTAAATCTGAAACAACAGCTACCGGACAAACATCTACTTTATCTTATAACAATCTTGGGTTGCTAGAGACAAAAACCTATGAAGATGGAACGAAAGAAAAGTTTGTGTATGATGATGCGAAGCGGATTATGCAAAAGACAGATCGTGATGGAGCTAAAACAACGTATCACTATGAGGATGGGTTGCTGGCTAGTATGACCAATGCTCTTCATCAAACGACGAGGTTTACGTATGATCAGAATGACAATCTACACAAGCAAACAAGTCCAGATGGTTATACGACCACTTATACGTACAATGGGAATGGGTGGTTAACCTCTATTACCAATCCGGAGGAAGAAAAAACAACCTATGAATACGATAAGGCTGGGCGAGTTACGTATATAACCGATCCGGAAAATGGGAAAAGAGCTTATACCTATGATTCGTTAAATAGACCGTTGACCTATACGGATCCAATGGGTGATGTGTATGAATGGGTATATAAGGAAGATAAAAATCAACAAGTATTTATTCATCCAGATGAGTCACAGCAAGTCTATCAATATAATAATCTTCAACAACTAACGGCTTGGACGAATCCACTAGGGGAAACAACCAAGTATGAATATGATGAAGTGGGCAGACAAACAAAAATAATAGAACCACTTAATCGAGTGACAACCTTTGAATACAACGCAATGGATCAAGTGACAAAGCAAATTCGTCCCGACGGGAAGTCACTCGTGTTCAAGTATGACAGCTTTGGTCGGTTAGAAAAGGAAACAAATCCATTAGGACAAGTAACCGAATATGCGTATGAGGACAAAACGGGATGGCTAGAATCTCAGACTACAATGAATGGGACGTACGAGTTTGAGTATGATGCAGAAGGTCGTCAAACAGCTATTACCGATCCGTTAGGTCATACAACGAAAATTTCGTATGATGGCTTGGGGAGGGTCAAAAAAGAAACAAATCCATTAAATGATAGTACAGAATATCAATATAACCCTAGGGGACTAGTTACGAAAGTGGTGCTACCAAACGACGGAGTTATTAAACAAACGTACGATGGTGCGGGCCGATTACTTACTACTACAGATCCTCGATTAGGGGTGACCAATTACACGTATGATGGAAATGGAAATAGGACCTCCATCACGAATGCGAAAGATGAAACAACAACCATGACCTATAACAAAAATGGTCAAAGGCTTACTGTTACAGACCCTAAAGATCTTACTACCGAATACGTGTATGACAAAAAAGGGCAAGTGACGAAGGTTATTCAACCATTAGAAGCAACCACTAGCTATAGCTATGATCAGGCTGGGCAGCTTCTGTCAGTAGAACAAGCAAATGGCGCCAAGACTTCCTATAAGTATGATGAATTGGGCCGTGTCATAGAAGAAACAAGTCCGTTACAGCATGTCACGAAATATCAATACGATCCATTAGACAATGTAACTCTTGTGAAGGATCCAGCAGGACAAACTTCAACCTTTGAATATGACGGCTTAAACCGACTTCTCAAGGAAACGGATCGTTTAGGCAACACGACAACCTATGAGTATGAGGATGACAAGCAAAAAGTTTTCATTACAGATCCGTTAAACAAAACAACCGTTCAACAATATGATCCTTTGAACCGTTTGGCGAAAACAACGAACCCGTTAGGCCAAACGACGAGCTACGAATATGATGCATTAGGGAACATCGTGAAGGAAACAGATGCAGCAGGGAATGTGGAACGGTTTGCCTATAACAGTCTAGGCCTTCAAAGTAAGTATGTGGACCAGAAGGGAAACACCTATAACTATGGGTATGATTTGGCCGGTAATCAGACTAGTGTAACCGATCCAGAAGGTCAAACGACTCAGTTTGAGTATGACCCACTAAACCGCCTTGTCACACAAGAGGATCCAAGAGATGGGATGACAGAATACCACTACGATGGGGTAGGGAATCTAACTAAAATGGAAGATCCAGAAGGCGGAGAATGGACGTACGCCTATAACCCACTCGGTTATCAAACTGCCGCAACCGACCCGTTAGGTAGAACGACTAAATATACCTATAACAAAGTTGGTTTACTGTTATCTACTGAAGATCCAGCTGGTGGAGATACGACATATCGGTATAACGTAATGGGATGGCTAACAGAGGAAAAAGATGCGGAAGGTGCCGTTTGGACATATCAGTATGATTCTCTTGGTCGAATGACGAAAATGACGAACCCGGAAGGCAATCCTACAGCCTTTAGCTATGATGCAGAAGGAAACCTGTTAACAGAAACCGACCCATTAGGCAGAAAAAATGTCTATGAATACGACAAGCGTTATCAACTAGTGAAGGAAGTTGATGCAGCAGGTTCTGAAACGACGTACGAATATGATGCTGTTGGAAATCTTGTCAAAGAAACGGATGCCTTAGGTCAAGCAACAACTTACAGCTATGATGCACTAAATCAACTGTCAGGTGTTACAACACCTGAAGGATCGGAAACTAATTATCAATATGATCCGGTCGGGAATCTGAACAAGGAAACCAATCCACTTGGATATTCGACAACGTACGAATATGACAAGGTTAACCAGTTGTCTACAGTGACAGATTCGCTGGGAGGAACGTCCACGTATCAGTATGACCCTACCGGAAATATGACAAAACTGACGGATCCAAATGGAAATTCCCGAACTTGGGAATATGATCTGAATGGTCAACCTACAGCTGAGATTAATGCACTTGGTGACCAAACTACCTATCATTACGATGCAGCAGGACAATTGACCGAGCAAGTAACGGCAGTAGGAGAATCCATAGATTATGGGTACACAGCAAACGGACTTCTACAGTCTATGAGTTTTGATGATGCTACCATCTCCTACAACTATGATGGGGTTGGTCGCTTGGAGCAAATGAGCTCACCAGCTTCCACAGATCAGTTTACCTATGATGTAATGGGACGATTGACGAAGCAGGTTAATACAACGATGGATAAGCAGTTAAACTATCAATATGACAAGGTTGGTAATGTAACATCCATTACGAACAGCGAAGATCGAACTATTTCTTATACGTATGACAATCGTGATTTAGTAACAAGCATTACAGATCCAGATGAAAACCGAACTTCCTTTCAATATGACGCTCTTGGCCGAGAAACAAAGCGTCTCATGGCAAATGGAAACATTCAAACCAAGGCCTATGATGGCGATGGGAATATAACGAAAGTGGAAAATGATCATTTCACATCGACCTTGGAGGATACATCTACAAAATATGTGTATGACGCATTTGGAAACAGAATAAGTGAAGTGGAAAAGGATGGATCGCGGACGACCTTCCAGTATGATGCATTAAATCGTTTAGTAGATGCACGATACCCGAAAGAAAAACTGGACGATATGACGGATAACATTTACACTCCGCCACGAAACAATCATACAGATCGTAAGAGCAGATTAGATAAGGTGGAGTCTATCTTGGATGGAGAAGAGAGCTCGGACGAAAATCCATCGAGTATCCGTAGTGTAGAAACACTAGGGGAAGGTAACTCGGATTCAACAGTCAGCCTTACTAATGAAGATGGGTTGGCTACAGGTGTAGGTGAACCAATTCTTACTCCGAAAGAAAGCGATCCAGAAGAGAAACAAAATGAAAAACAGAAAGACTCGGATGAAGATAAGTCTTTCTTTGATAAGATTGCGGATACTTTTAAGGCTATAAACGAGACGCTCAAAAAAGTTGCAAAGGCGATTGAAGACTTTTTCGTTTCCCTCTGGAAGGATATAGAAAAACTGTTTAGTTCCTTTACCTTTGTGGTTCATGCTGCAGAGATGGAAAACGGAGGCCAAGGTAACGAAATTGAGCTAAAAAATAAAGAAGATACCAATAACGCCAGCCAAGATAAATCGAAAAACAGTTCTAAAAATAATAAAGATAAAGACAAAAACAAGAATAACAATGGAAAAGGAAAAGACAAACCATCGAATAAAAAAGAAAAACACCATGGTGGAAATCCGAAGAATTGGAAGGATTTCTATGCGCAATCTTCTCATCCGAAGCCAGACTATAGGATGAAACCAGCAGCCCATGTTCAATATGAATATGATGCGAGTGGAAATCGTACGAAGATGATTGCGGATGGGAAAGAAACCAACTATACCTATAATGAAGCGAATCAAATGACTCGTGAAGGAGACAGCTCGTTCATCTATGACGCTAATGGAAATATGGTAGAAAAACAGACGAGCGAAGGGGATGTCAAATATGCTTATACAGCAGATAATCGCTTGTCAGGCGTTTATTTCTCCGATGGTCAAGAGGTCGAGTATGAATACGATGCTTTAAGAAGAAAAGTAACCCGTACAGCAAAAGCCTATGACACTAAGTATCTCAAAAAACAAGTAGGCAATGGAAAAGGTCGCTGGAACGCCATTAATCGTGGAAATGGGAATAAAAACGGCTGGAAGAAGGGACTGATCTCTTCCGACACGACTCGTTATTTGTATAGTGGCACAAGTCGCGAAGTCATGAAAGAATATGGTCCGAACGGCCAACCATATGCCGAATACTATTGGGCAAATGGACAAGTCACATCGCGAAAAATGTTTGGCTTCCACGGTATGAAGACACCTAGTTGGGAAGGAAACATACGGACAAGAGGCGGATTGTTGTATTATGATTATGATCCAACCGGAAACGTAATCGGCGTCAATGACCGCAAAGGCGAATCGGTCATGAAGTATGAATACGATGCCTTCGGCAATCTATTCACCGACATGCCAGCGCCTTACAACGCCACCGGCTATACAGGGAAAAACTATGATCCTGTCGCCGGATTGATGGATTACAGTGCTCGTTGGTACAGTCCATCTAGCGGAAGATTCCTCACGGAGGATACGTATCTCGGAGACCTTACACAGACCCAATCTCTGAACCGTTATGCCTACGTGATGAACAACCCAGTCAATATGGTCGATCCAACTGGACATGTTCCAGAATGGGTGCGAAATAAAGAAGACTTCTCCTTAGAGTACGAAAAAGCAAACACGACCTACCTAGAGCGCTGGAACTACGTAGAAGGCTCGTACAGTCGAACGGGATCAACTACTAAATTAGTAGAAACAATTATGAAAAGTAAGTACTACGAGCAAGTGTACCAACAAAACTTTACCGATACCTGGTTGTACGATTATTCGAAGTACTTTATCATTCGAGATATACCGAAGCAACTTGAGAATTCTACGCAAACCTACCAAGAAACGGGCACCTTAGAATGGTCGGCTATCGTGACGGCGGAAGAGATCATGCATCAGAATTCTGATATTATTGCAGGCTATGGAGCCCCACCACATGCTCGGGTGATATGGTCATCAAGTAAGTTGGATGGACAGCCGTATAGTGCGGATATGATTTATGGTGGGCAACAGCGAGCTGCGGAGTATGAAGAGAAGGTTCGCCAGATGCGGATGCATGCGAATCCATCCTCCTATAGAAATCCGCAAGTGCAACCAAGTCCTTTTGGTAGTTGGAAGGATCTAACTGAAGGAGCTGCCCATGGTATTGATAACAACGCCTTCTTTGGAAGAGCACAAGCCATTCATCACGAGAAGGGTGATAATCCCACAGTCCTTTATACGGTAGGGAAGTGGTCCGTCGATGCAGGAGCTATCGTTACTGGATTTGGTATGATTAGTGTAGGAGCAGGAGGAAATGTTGGCGGTGTCGCTTTAGATGCCACGGTAGTAGGAGCACCAGCAGGAGTGGCCGTCCATGTGGGTAGTACCACTCTCATGGCTACAGGTGGAGCCATGGTCGTTAACAGTTCCACTCGATTTGTGCAAAGTACAAGTGAACTAACTGAGCATGCCATACAATATGCGAAGAGTGCTGGACCCAAGGTGAAGAGCCAGGTTCAAACCGCTTGGTCGAAGGCGAAGAATTTCTTTGGTGGAGGGAACAATAAAAAGCCGAAGAAGCCTGGTAAGGATAATAGGACTGAGGGTATAGATAATGTTATTAGTAATGGTAGAGTTACAGTTAACTCAATAAAATCTAACCCTAGTGTATTTAGTGGAAAGAATGCTGATGAAATTGCTAGAATATTAAAGAGTCAAGGTTATGATGTTACTGTAAAAGCCTCTACTAAATCACGCTCTGGTGCACAAATAATTAAAATCAATAATCCAGGAAACGGTAGAAATATAACACAGTTACAAGTATCACCTGGTGGAGGCAGACATGGGGATAATCCTTATATAAAAATTAGTACAAGTGACCAAGGTATAATTAAAATTGTAGAGGGAACAAAGAATACTTATAAAACTGATGGAAAAGAAAATGCTACTATTATTTTTAATGGGAAGTGATATATTTGATTAATTTACAGGCACCTATCGTCCCATGGGAAGGAATGGGCGGAATAAAGCTATATAGCCACATCAATGAGTTTTATTCAATGATAGAACAATATGGTAAACAACCGAAACTATTAGGAAAATATTTAATAAGGTATGAAATAGATAACTCATTAGATTTATGGTTTAATTTATTAAATGGTAAGTTATTTAAAATAACTGCTACAAGTAACTATAATGGTATTTTATTTAATAAAATTAGGGTAGGAATGCACATTGATGATGTTATAAAGCTAGAACCAAGTTTTGTATATGATGATTTTGAGGAAGTGTATTGTAGTTCTAAAGGAGTTTACCTTGAAACAAACCCCGTTGAACAAACAGTTTTATGGATATCAGTATATATCAAAGAAATAGATAATCCAGATTTTGAGAAAGGAAATTGGTAGGGACACCTATGAAACCTTGATTGGCTAAATGCCTTTCAAGGTTTCTTTTTGGTTGGTGGGGCTACCCAGTGACGAGTAACGGTTTACACCATCTCTATTTACTATAACCTTAGTAATACCAATACAACCATGTATAAATTACCTTGTATGCACAATTAAGACTTACAATTTTATAACCTATTTCAGTCAACATTTTACATAGAACAGCCCCAATATAACAGTTACTATCATTTTCAACTAACAATATGTTACCTTCGCGTTCTCCTTACCTATGAAAATATTTTGACTCTGTTAAAAATGTTGGAAACTATTTTGAGGCAACCCTGATTACTATATTAAGAAGGTTGTCTAAGAAAAAGAAAAAACCTTTGAACTATTCCTACATTTCGATAGAATAGTTCAGAGGTTAATCCTCTAAGATCATAAGGTCTTTAAGGTCAATTGTAAACAGTACATTAATTCTTTACCGATACCTGGTTGTACGATTATTCGAAGTACTTTATCATTCGAGATATACCGAAGCAACTTGAGAATTCTACGCAAACCTACCAAGAAACGGGCACCTTAGAATGGTCGGCTATCGTGACGGCGGAAGAGATCATGCATCAGAATTCTGATATTATTGCAGGCTATGGAGCCCCACCACATGCTCGGGTGATATGGTCATCAAGTAAGTTGGATGGACAGCCGTATAGTGCGGATATGATTTATGGTGGGCAACAGCGAGCTGCGGAGTATGAAGAGATGGTTCGTCAAATGCGGATTCATACGAATGATCAAAGGATTAGGACTCCATTTGGTGAAGGATTGAGTGATGAAGCGTTTAAAGAGATCATTAAACGTTACCAAAATAGAGAAGGTAGACATAACATTATCCAAAGCTTACCAGAGGAATTAAGAGATGGGATTAGCTACCAATTAACCTATTATATCCTGAATGTGGAAGAAGAAGGTCAAGTATGGGAAGATGCGCCAGAATATACAGCATTCGGATTTTTTTTTGGTTTAACTGCTGTAGGTGTAGAAGCAGAAGTAGTAGGAAGTGTATTAATAACTAAGGTCGCCCCTAAGCTCGTACAATCTGCTAAGAGTATCGGTCCGAAGGCCAAGAGCCTGGTTGAAAATACATGGACAAAGGTGAAGAATGCGTTTGGTGGAGGTAACAAGTCGAAGAAGCCTGATAAGGATAATAGGACTGAGGGTAAGGAAAAAGCTGAAAATGTTGTATATATTCTACAAATGCAGATGACGTTGTACAATATGTAGGAATGACAAATAACTATGCAAGAAGAGCTGCTGAACATTTAAGAGATAAGGGGATTAACATTCAACCTCTTATGAAAGACTTAAGTGGAAGTGACGCAAGGGCAGTTGAACAAGCGTTGATTGAAATTCATGGGTTACAAAAAATTGGTGGTACATTAATGAATAAAATAAACAGTATTTCGATTAAAAATCCATCATATGCAAAACAACTAGAAAGAGGGCATGAGTTGTTAAAATCAATTGGATATTAAAGAGGTGAGAAAAGTATGGCACGGTTAAAAGTTGGGGATGTTTTTGAAATTGTTACTCCTAAAGGGAAAGCGTATATCCAATATGTTTTAAACAATGAAACGATTGGGGAATTAATACGAGTTCTACCAGGAGTATATGATAATCAACCACATAGTTTAGCAGAAGTAGTTGAAAAGAAGGAAGAGTACTTTGTTCATTTTCCAGTTAAAGCGGCTAATAAACAAAAAATAATAGAATTAGTAGGAAACTTTGGATTACCTCATGAGTTTGATCTCCCTAAACAATTTAGAACTTTAAAAAAAGATAGGGATGGAAATGTAATTAGTTGGCAAATCGTGGATTATGATACTTGGCAAAGGGAAACGGTAAATGAGTTATCTGAAAAGCAAAAAAAACTGTCTCCATGGGGGACTTGGAATGATACTTTACTAGTTGAGAGAATTTCCCAATGTTGGACTTTGGACAAGTGGGTGTAGTATTCTGAAAGAAATAGTGGATTTTGAACCTCAAAGGATTTTTTCCTTTGGGGTTCTTTTAATAGTGGTGGGGCTACCTAGTGACGAATAGTGCATTCTTTATGCAGGAAATATGAGTAACCCCTGTAAGCCCAATATGTGGAATTGGTATGGTTTTTGTAGGGGCCGGGGGAAATGTAGGTGGAACCGCCTTATATGCAACAGGAGTAGGAGCACCAGCTGGAGCGGCTGTTAATGTAGGAAGTACCGCCCTCATGATTAGAGGTGGAATCATTACCGCTAACAGTTCCACTCGATTTGTACAAAGTACAAGTGAACTAACCGAGCATGCCATACAATATGCGAAGAGTGCTGGACCCAAGGTGAAGAGCCAGGTTCAAACCGCTTGGTCGAAGGCGAAGAATTTCTTTGGTGGAGGGAACAATAAAAAGCCGAAGAAGCCTGGTAAGGATAATAGGACTGAGGGTAATGGAAATCGTGTAGGTAATTTTGCAGGAAAAATTAATGCCGATAATATTCCTAACATGACTAAAAATGATATATTAGAGGGGTTACCAAGTAACTGGAAATACACTGAGAATAACGGTTTTGTTCATATTAGAGATGCTAATGGAAATGTCCGGATGAAAATTGACCCTCCTGACAAAGTTACGAAATATGACCATGATCATATATTTGATGAAAGTGGTAATCCGATTGATGTAAACCTAAACGTTGTGGATAGAAAAAGCCCGGATGCTCATATTCCGTATAAAAAGTGAGGTGGAGTAACTTGAATGCACAGAAAATACTAAATGAAATTGAAGAACTGCATTATTGGGATGCTAGAGTCTTGCAAATGGAGTCCAGTTTTTTTGGAGATGAACTTAGAATTGTATTTGAAGACACAAATTTTAATGTAATCTTACTTTTTACTGGATGTTCGAAATTCTCATTTGTAACAAGTGTTGATGATAGATTGAAACCCTTAAAAGAGTTTACGAAAACTCAAATTCCTTATTTTATTCAGGATGTTGAGATTACAGATGTGCAGATTGATGGAAAAGATATATTAAAATGTAATATTTTAATGCCGCCTTTAAATGTAGAAGTTGTTTGTAAAACTATACTAATTGATAAAGAATAATAAAAGAAACCTTAAAAGGCATTTAGCCAATCAAGGTCCACTTTTTTCTTTATACAAATTATTAGCTATTCAATATCATCATATGCATCACCTAGGGAGATAAAATCACTTCTTAGCCAATACCAATATTGCCCTTTATTTTTTATAAGTCGTTCAAGTAAATCGGTAAACGAAGTAGCTATAACCTTGGACTCACCTACAAGCCCATGTCGGTCAAAAAAACTATCGTAGCATCTACCTAGTCTATTTTCATTGAGGTCAATCGTTAAGTATTCATCCGTTCCATCATTACCAATAATATACCAGTTAGATGAAATATCTTCTTCATATAATTCTCCTACAATTATTGGATTTGCCAATACAAATTTATCAGGAGACACAAGATAAATTGGATATTCCTCATTTTCAAATAGAACTAATCCCCCACAAAGACTATAAAACTCTTTTAAATCATTAAGTAAAATATGCTTTTCTTCATCAATAATGGGTAATCCAGAAGGCTCAAAGATACGACAATGTGGTAAAGTGTTTATTTGTGTGAGCAACTGCTTTATCTTTTCCATTAGCTTCACTCCCGATAATTATATTTATTAAAGGAATTATAATATTCTTGTCTGGCTGATTTGGGAACATTTGCAGCATCAAACATTCTTTCTGTAAGTTCTTGTATCTCCCTTGGAGAGACTGATTGCCAATCAATTTTGCCCCCAACCTTCTTACCTGTTTTTTCATATAACCACTCTCTATAAACAGCCTTTGTAGCATCGTGTTGTTCTTTTGTTAGTGCTACTGTTGGGTATTCCCACCTCTACTTACATAGTTTGGAACATTATGTTTAGCCCATACATCCATAACACAATGATGATTTTCTAAAGGTGAATTACTAGGTCTATATGGTACTACATCATTAGGTTTAACAGTTTTATCTATACCCTTAGGAATATCTAAAAATCTACTTTATGAAAGATGGCAGTTTATTCAACCGCCACCCAAATGATTATCTTGCTATTGTTTCAGGTTAATCTGGCATGATATAAGCCGTTTTATTTTTCATCATATCATAGACTATTCAGACTAACCTTCTCATAATACAGAGAAGTGCTTGTGACTTAACGTAATCTCTCACAACGTGAATTGGCACGAATTGACTGGGCTGCGTCCCAATACAATCAGCCATCTTTGTGCAGACAATGTGGACAGAGTTTATCTATCAACATTAGAAACAGTATGCAAAGTGTTAGATATCGACATTCAGGAGTTAATCGAGGTGGAGTAGCCTCTCGCCATAGTCATCGTTCTATGTACGTAAAAGTTGCGAAAAAATTTTAAAGGCAAGGAGAAAGCGAAGGTATAGCTTTGGAGAATAGAAATGGCGGTAACTGAAGATATTATGGTTATTTGCTTATAAAATGATGAGTAAATGGGACATACATTTTTAAGGTGTTGTACGTACTATATATTTCGTAAAAACATAATATGGGGCTTACAGAGGTTACTCATATTCTCTGGATAAAAAATGAACTATTCGTCACTGGGTAGCCCCATCCAAAAAAAGAAACCTTGAAAGGCATCTAGCCAATCAAGGTTGTAATTTAAAATCTTATATTTACTTCTACAAAAGGTTGAACTTACAACTAAGAGCAATAAAATCAAAAGTAATGAGCCACGAGCTGGAGCTGTGTATTTTCTTAAATCCGTCGTGATCTTTACTTTATAAACCTTTTGGAAGATACCGTCATTGGCTAAGGGGCAATCTCTACATTACTTCGTTGGGTATATTTCAGTGTTTCATATTTGGCATCATAGCTATCATAACAATAGGAATGTTCAAGGAAGCAAGTTGGCACAAGTGTTAATCAAATCCTATTGGTTCAGGCTCATTGCGTTTATTATAGGCAATGACTGATTGTAACCCCATCCTAAAAGGTGTAGAACAGCTACCAATTCAGCATTTACGATACAGCACATTAGACGCTGGTTATGATTATGAAGCCAGGAAAACCGCTTTGGCTTTTTGGGAAAGCTATCCTTCGCCCTCTCATTTGGAGGGGGAAACAATGGAGGGATTACGAACGTTCTTACTACTAATTCTATTAAACCGATGACTATATCGAGATGTTTAAATATATAGAAGGTCCTATCATCAAACCGAACACGCAACTAGATTAGTAGACACGATTATGACTAATTGTCACACCTGATAAAGAGTAATGAGAGGTTCCTATAAAAGTGTGGTATAATATGAAGGCTTTTCTGGAAAAGTACCAAATAAAAGATAGGATTGATAGTAAGGAGGTTGTCATGAACACAGAAGAAAATAAGCTTGGAATCACTAAAGAAGAGTATGATTTATTCATTAGTGATAATGTAGATTATTATATGGGAGACGGCAGATTTATCTTTGTAGCAATGTTCCTAGGGTTTGCATGGTTTTTATGGAGAAAAATGTATGTATATGCACTTTTAATCATTATAGGGTCGTTATCATTAAGAATCATTTTAACATTTATAATAGAGAGTGATAGTACTTATATTATCTTGAACCCTATACTTACAGTAACAATCTCACTCATTTATGGTTTTTATGGTAAGTCTTTATACTTGAATTTTACTAAACAAAAGATCATGAAAATTAAAATGGAAAATGAGGACCCGGAAAAGCAAAAACAGCTGATTGAAAAATCGGGTGGAATTAATCCTGCCGCAGCAATAATTGCTACTATCCTTTTCTTTTTATTTCCCTATGTTATTTAAGGACATTGCATAGATGATAGTGGGTGAATGTAAAGAGGAGTTTTTAAAGTAACTAAGATTACATACTAATGAAGGACATGTTTCTAGATTAATAGGATAAATTTATTTAACCTTGAATGGCAATATGGCTTTCGAGGTTTTTTACTAGGATTAACGAATGGAAAGAGGGTGTGATAGATCCAAGATGTCTAATATATGAATGGTAAGCAATCTATTTAAATTATATTCATAGAGATGTAGCAGATATTAAAAGTATAAGTGGACTGGTTATATTTTCTAAAGGAAATGGAGGGGGGAAAATGAGACAATCTGAGGGTCTTTATGAAAAATCGTTAGGAATAGAATGGAAAGAAACGAAATCATATAATATGGATAACCTTTAAATCTTCTTTAAACATTCAATTTATTGAGGCAGAAGGGGGTCTCTATGTCACCTACGATTGAACCTGAAGATCAATTCATAATGAATACGAGTAAGAATATAACAATCAAACGTGGAATCTTGTTGTTTTTAAGAAACCTACTGAACATGTAACATCATTGAAACGGGTTGTAGCGGTAGAAGGGGATACAATCGCCTCAAAAGGTGGAATCATTTATTTGAATGGAGAAGCGTTAGAGGAACCATATGCTGCTGGTAGATCGAGTTACGATGACTGGGGACCGTTGAAGATAGAAAACGAACAGTTATTTGTATTAGGAGATAATAGGTTTAATAGTGCAGATAGTCGATTATATGGAAGTATATCGGAAGAAGAGGTTATTGGAAAAGTTATGTATCGATATTATTCAAACGATGGATTTGAATTCGATCATTTAGACAATAAAGAGTAGATATCACAGTGCTAACGTAAGAAATAAAGACGAAAAAACACCATTACTTTCTGAAAAGTAATGGTGTTTTTAGCTTATAATCTTCCTCTACCGATCTCATAGGAAAGTTCCAAATATTCCTCAGAGGAACTTATAGAGTGAAATGCTGGATCTCTATAAGCGTATTCAATATACTCATTATCGATTAAATAAGCTTTACGAAGATTGGCAACAGCTTCTTTAGGTTTGTTTTGTAACGCTAGGATTTTGGCTTTCCCATAATACCCACCGGGGAATTCTGGGAATAATTGTACAACTTCATCATAAACGGCTAATGCATCTGAATAATTCTTAATTCTAAGAAAGAGATCCGCTTTATATGTGTACGCATTAATATCTTGTTGGTCGATCTTTATTATTTTATCGAGGGTTTTTAGTGCGTTTTGTACACCGTTATTATAATCGTGCGCTGTTGCCAGGTACCAGTATGCATCAAGGTCCTCAGGCCTTAACTTAAGATACTTTTTAAAATATATAATGGAGTTATAATACCTTTCTACATCGAAATAGCTAACAGCAAGTCCATAATAAGCACTCGCTGTTTCTTCTGTAATGCCAAAATCAATAGCTGTTTCGTAAGCGTTAATCGCTTCATTATAGTTTCCCAATCCGTAGTAAGCATTCCCGAGGTTCGCGTATTCATAGGCGTCATTTGGCTCAATTGCAATACTTTTTTTAAGCACCGTTACTGCTTCATTATTCCGATTTAATTCGTTGAGCGCCCATCCTTTGTTGTTTAAGGCTACATCATTTTCGGGATCTTTCTCTAAAATCTCTTCTAAAATTTTCATTGCTTTTTCATATTCTCCATTTTCATTTAAGTTATACGCTTTTTCATTTTGTTCAGCTAAATGATAACTTGAGAAAAAAGAAGTTCCGAGTATTCCAATTAAAGCCGTTACGAAGTATAGAACTGGAGATATTACCTGCTTCCAAATTCTATTTTTATTCCTAATAGGTAGATACCTTTTGACTTGGTAAAGGGAATCCCAGCTCTGAAAACTTCTGAAAGGGATAATAAGTGCATTGTTGGAAGCAATATATAAGATAAAATACTCTTTATATTTGAGTGCCTCAATTGCAGACCATTTGTAGGATTCTTCAAGAGATTCTGAATAAAAAGAGATTCCTTCATCGCTTATTGTATATGTACGCAAATGTCCATATTGATTTGCGTTTTTTCTGGAACCGACATAAGTATTAATAATGATAGAAATTAGAAAAAGTGATGGTAGAAAAAATAAAAAAACTTGAGGAGCTTCTCCTATAAAATAATTGATACCTATAATAAAAGTGAAAATACTTATAAGAATTAACCACTTCATCTTTGTCCATATGCGAATTAGATTGAATCGAAAGTAATCCTTAGGTATTAGTTGGACCTCAAGGGTGATTGAATTATTTTCTTGATTGGTATGGTCTTCCATTTTAAAACTCCTCTATTGTGTTGTTTTTATTACCTTAAATTATTTACTACAGACTCCCTATTTTGTGATATATTAACTCCCCCAATGTTTTTTGAAAGTTATGTACAAAGGTTTTCTATGTATATATCGGTTTTATATACAATCTATTGAGGAAAAATTAATGTTATGGATTTTGTTTAGGAGAAAAAGGAAAGGTATTATTACTATGAAATTCAGAATGATGAGGAGTGAGTTAGCGAGTATGATTATTCCATTCACTTTCAACAGTAGATATTGTATGATACGAAAGGATTTTCCGCTGGTGAATAACTTCTGAAAGTAGATTAAAATAGTGAGATTGTTTAGCTGAGGTTCTGTTGTTCTGACTTTCTTCCTTTTAGGAGCATGTCAGAATAGTTTATGAATAAAAGTACAATATAAGAAAAATAAGCTTTAGGGGGATAGATATGGAGCCACATTTGATCTTTATGGTAGTAGCAAGCATTGTTTTATCGCTAATTGCATATCTTATCCCCAAAAAATTAAAGTGGTATGAAATTTATACCACTTCTTCATTTGCTGTTCTTTTTGGCCTTTTAGTTGATACCATATTAGCTGTAAAGTATAAGATTTATGTGCTTGATAAGGCAGGAATTCAAATCGGTCCTCTTATTGGGCAGGTTATTATGTATTCTACAACCAGTGCGATTATACTGAATACTTTTCCTTACAATAGGCCAGTAAAATACAAGATCATCTATATTCTATGTTTTTCTTTCCTTACTGTAATTTTGGAGACAATTGCTCTTAAGTGTGGCTTTATTAAATATAATGAATGGAAAATGTGGTATTCCGCATTATGTTACCCATTTCTCATTTATTTTCTCGTTTTACATCTCAAGTTTTTTCAGCGTATAGTGAAGAAAAGTTTTTAGTATAAGTAAGCTTAGAAATTAAAAATGGCCTTGGGTTTTTGAAGTCCTCTTTTTCCCCTTATCTTATCTTACTCGAGGCTATTTCAAATGAACTCCTCTTCATACTATGCTTTCATCCGAATCGTCATTTCTTTGTTTTTCCTTCGTTTCCCCTTAACTTGTGTTGTCAGAAACACACCACAAATAACGATTAGAGATCCTATAATTTGCATGACTGTAATTTTTTCGCCCAACCAAATGTAAGCTCCAGCTATCGTAACCACGGGAAGAAAATTTAGAAATATAGAAGCTTTCGAAGCACTTAATAAATGGACAGCCTTGTTATAAAAAATTAAGGCGATGAAAGACGGAAAAATCCCCAGATACATAAGACTGAATACAAGATTAAGTGATCCTAAGGGAGGAATTCCTTGAAAGCCCCATTCGATAAGAACAATTGGTAACAGAACTATAATTGAGATTCCCGTCATTACAAGAAGGACAGCATAGGACGGAAATAGATGCATATATTGCTTTACAAATATAGAATAAACAGCCCACGTTCCAATAGCGCCAATCATTATGGCATCTCCAATATTCCAATCAATTGCCGTTAGCTGAAGTAATTTTCCTTCCATTACAACCCATAAAGCACCGATGAAAGATAACAGAATCCCAACCCATTGAATATGGTTCAATTTTTCTTTTAATAACCAAGCACTTAATAGGACGGTTACGACTGGTATAGCGGATTCAAGTACGGACACATTAGAGGCAGTTGTGAATTGTAGGGCTCCATAAATAAAAGTGTTAAAAAAAGTAATCCCTGTGAGCGTCATGATCAATAACGGCTTCTTATATTTTATAAATGTGTCACGTGATTCCCACGCGCTGCGAAAACCAATAGGGAATAAAACGATAAAAGCAACCAATAATCGAAAGAATGCAATGGTAAACGGAGGCAGTTCATTAATAGCCTTACCGATTAGAATATTACCTGCATAAAAAATGACGACAAAAATCATTAGTATGTAGGGATACATATTTGTGCCTCCTTTTGTAGTGACAAATTCAAGTAATCCCATAAGAAAAAGGGCAATACTGAAAAAATCAGTATGCCCTGTTCCATATGTACCATTAAGTGTATCATTTTATAAATTCTTTATCAGCTTTTTTACCTCATGCCATTTCCCATCTTACATAGAAAGTCCAAAATGATAAAACCTATATAAGATAGGAGGTGTAATGGTGGGAAAAGACGGTCCAAACATGCCTAATTTTGATAGCCTGGATGATCGAGTTATAGCCGATGGAAATGAAAAGCCAAATGCTTTCCATGAAAACAAGCTTAGACCCTAAGGATCCATTGGAAGACAATCCGTATTATGATCCAAATAAGGAGTATAGCCCGGAGGAGAAAGAAAAGCTTCGGAAGTTTTTTGGTGGGAAATAAAGATGAGGAGGGGCACTCGAAACAGGGTGTCCTTTTAAGTTTCTATACTCCTCCCCCAGATGTTAAATTTCTTTTAGTATTTTATATTGGAGGTAAGCTTTATAGTAGTTGAATCCAGATAACATAAACATAAACAAGGGAATTAATTTGATCATCACAAACGGCGTTTCAAATAAGAAGGCTTTCCAAAATAGAGCCCCTTCCATATCCCAAAGTCCTTGAGTTTCATATAAACTCGAATCCTTATATAATATATAGCTAATTAACAAAAAAGTAATGGCTAGAGAGAGGGAATAATGCATTAAACGTTTATAATAATTTATATGTGATGGACGATCAGAGAAAATCTCATTTTGATCACCAGCTGCTTTTTGCCAATATTGAATACTTCCAAACCGCGACCCTTTCACATGTGTCCAGCCAAAATCCTCATACATCGTTTTGTAATCTTGAAACTTATCTTCTGATAAATATTGTTGATAATCCAGCCGTATAATAAAGGATTCGTTTACTTTTTTAAATGTGTATATCCCCAAACCATTAATGTTTGTACAGAGATATCCTTTTCTTAATTGCTCATTTAACCATTGCTCTTCTTCTACAATATTAAAGAACAATTTACATTTTTTCATCCATCTCACCCGTTTCATATAAGGATATAATATGGAGCAGTCTTTGTTGTTCGGACTTCAAAATTGCCAGTCCTTCATCTGTAATTTTATACACTTTACGTCTGCCTGATTGAACAGATACAGGTTCAATCCATTTATGCTTGCTAAGATTTTCGATGGCACCATACAAGGTTCCAGCAGCTAAGATAACAGTTCCCTTACTCATTTGTTCGATTTTCTGCATAATGGCATACCCATGAAGAGGTTCGCGTAAAGCTAATAAAATATAGTGCATGGTTTCTGACAACGGTAACAGTTTATGTTTCATATTTTCACCCACTATTTAGTTTAACTGTTTAGTTGAACTTAATAATATTATATACAGTTGAACTGAATAAGTAAACCTGTTTCTTGAAACTTTTTTAATAAATCCTCCTTCATGTATGGAAGTAGTGGAGTTAGACTTTTTATCCTCTGTGGTCTACACGTAACAAAAATTAGATATTGAAAATAGCGCTGACCCTTAGTCAGCATAGGGTTTTACGACGTGGACAATCATTGGAGCGGTCACAGTAAATCACAGCGTTGTACAATATGCCACACAACATTCTGTGATGAAAACGCATACAAAACCTATTGTGTCGATGTTAGAATAAAAATTGTAAGAGAGGTGATGGGTTGTGCAACTGGATGCACGAAGTACAAATCTCCTAAACTCACTCGTTGGGAATCCTAGGATTAGGAGTAAAGATTTAGAAAAGAGGTACTCCTTAACTCGTCGACAATTAAGTTATAGTTTCGGCAAAATGAATGAATGGCTCATTTATAAGAACCTTCCTACAATCGAAAGAACACGACAAGGCTTGTTTATCGTTGATCCAGTACTTTCAAAAATGTTTTTGAACAAAGAACGAAATGATTTAGTGGAATCGGATATTTTAACAGAAAACGAAAGAGTTTACTTAATTATCCTGAAGTTACTAAGTAGCAAGGAAGAGCTTTCACTCATCCATTTCACATCAGAGTTAAAAGTAAGTAAAAATACTATTTTAAGTGATATGAAGGTAGCACAAGAATATGTGGAGGATTATCAGCTAGCAATTAGGTATTCAAGACGGGAAGGCTACTTAATTGAAGGAAATGAGTTTATTTTAAGAAAGCTGTTAATCAATGCGTGTAACAAAGTATTGGATCTCAACAACGGTAAAAAGAAAATTTGTGAGTTGACAGAAATAACAGAAGAGGAAATTTCGGAATTGAAAGTAAGGTTAGAAAATGTGGAATGCAAATTGAATTTAAAGTTTACCGATGAAAAAATGGAAACCATGCCTTATATCATCTCTCTTATTTTTCGAAGGATTAAACAAGGTAACAAAATGAACCCATTCAATATCCACTATAATGAGCTATCTAATACAAAAGAGTATAAAGCCACAGAAGAATTACTATATGATTTTAGAAATATTCCATTAGAGGAACGTTTATTTATCACTTTGCACCTTTTAACAACTAGTGTTCATTGGTCAGAGTTTCTAACTGAGGATAGCATACCAGATTTGAAGGACGCGTTAGATAAAATGGTGTCTTTATTTGAGAGGACAGCGTGTGTTTCTCTACAGGATAAAGAGCAATTACTAAATAAGTTGTTGTTGCATGTAAAGCCTGCTTACTACCGAATTAAGTATAAACTTACCGAGTTTATAGATGTGCAGGAAACGGTTAGTAAAGAATTCAAGGAATTACATCATCTTGTTAGAAAATCAACGCGTCCATTAGCCGAATTGATTGGAGAAGAAATACCAGAAAGTGAAACTACTTATTTAACAATGTTAATAGGTGGTTGGATGACCATGCATGGAGAGAGCATTCAACAAAAGATAAAAGCGATAGTCGTTTGCCCAAAAGGTGTATCTGTTTCGAGGCTAATGTTCAGCGCATTAAAGGAGATCTTCCCCGAATTTATATTTTTGGACTCTTTGTCGATTCGAGAATTTCATGAGTATAGCCTTGACTACGATATTGTATTTTCACCAATCTTATTGGAAACAGACAAAAAAGTATTTGTGGCAAATCCTTTCCTTGAAAAAGAAGAGAAATCAAGGTTGAGAAGACAGGTGATGTTGGAGTTACATGGATTTGTGTCACCGGATTTAAATGTTGAGGAGTTAATCAACATTATAGAAAAATACGCCACTATTGATAATAAAAAGTCGCTAACAAGTGAAATTCATGGTTATTTGGGCCATGACCTTGAATTAGAGGAAAAAGAGAAATTAGAAATTCCTAATCCCAGTTTATTTGATTTAATAACGGAAGATCATATTCTTTTGGAGCATTCTGTATCGAGTTGGGAAGAAGCAATACGCATAGGTGCATCCCCGATTGTCCAAACGAAGAGTATAACCCCGGGGTATGTGGATGCAATGGTTAAGCATTGTAAAGAGGACCCATATATCATAATAGGTCAAAATTTGGCCATACCACATGCTTCTCCAGAAGATGGAGTAAATAAGGTTTCTATGAGTTTACTTCGTCTAGAACAAGGTGTTGAATTTGCTAGTGATTACTCTATTAATATAGTGATTGTAATCTCTGCTACAGATAAACATAAACACTTAAGAGCACTCATGCAATTAATGAAGCTTGCATCTAGTAAAAAAGATATGAAAGGGATTACTCAATCAAATTCAGAAAAAGAGATTCGAGAAATAATTAGAAAGTATGCAGATGAATAATAGAAATCCATATTATAAGTTTTACAGAAACAAAGAAATAGAGAAAAATTATGTTAAGGGTGACAACTATGAGTTCGTTTAGCTTTGATGAATCACTGATTCTAACTGATATCGACGTTAGTAGTAAAGAAGAAGTTATAGCCTTATTGGCTAATAATTTGTGTGAAAAGGGGTTTGTGAAAGAAAGCTATGTAGCAGCTGTCCTTAAAAGAGAACAAACCTATGCAACAGGACTGCCAACCAATGGTTGTTCCGTTGCAATCCCGCACACAGATATCGAGCATGTTAACAAAAGGGCCATTAGCCTTGGGATAATCAAGGAGACAGTTGACTTCGGCATAATGGGAGAACAGGAAGATACGACCCCGGTTAAACTAGTGTTTATGCTAGCTACGGATGAAGAGCATTCACAGCTGTCTTTATTACAACGATTAATGCTAGTTTTTCAGGATAAAGAACTACTGCTTTTATTATCTACTGAAAAAGATAAAACAAAAATAAAAGAAATAATAGAAGAAAACTTACAACTTTCTCTGAAAGGGGGTGAATAACGTGGCGAAAAAGAAACAAGTCTTAGTAGCCTGTGGAGCAGGTGTTGCAACATCTACTGTTGTAAACGGTGCTATCGAAGAAATGGCGAAAGAAAATAATCTTAACATTGATCTCGTACAAATCAAAATTGCGGAAGTTGGCGGATATGTCGAAACAGCTGATTTACTAGTAACAACTGCAATGACCAAAAAAGAGTATCCATTCCCTGTCATTAATGCACGTTCATTCTTAACAGGTATAGGTACGGAAGATACAAAAAAGCAGATTTTAGATGAGCTTCAAAAGTAAATCTATTAAAGGAGTCTACCTCAGTTTTTCAATAACAGAAAAACTGGGGCTGCATTTAACATGAAGGGGGTAAGAAAGTATGCAAGGTTTTGTAGACGTTGTCCGAGGGTTCTTGGATTTAGGTGCGACAGTTATCCTTCCTGTAGCCATTTTTCTTTTAGGATTAATATTTGGTCAAAAGCCAGGTAAAGCCTTTCGTTCAGGTTTAACGATTGGTGTAGCCTTTGTCGGTATCTTTTTAGTGGTGGACCTACTTGTAAATAATTTAGGGCCGGCAGCTCAAGGTATGGTAGATAGATTGGGAGTGGAGTTAACGGTCATTGACGTAGGTTGGCCAGCAACATCATCTATTGCATGGGCTTCAATTGTAGCTGCGTTTATCATTCCATTAGGTTTAATAGTAAATGTTATTATGCTTTTAACAAAGACAACGAAAACAATGAATGTAGATATATGGAATTATTGGCATTATACCTTTATGGCGGCTATGATCTATGCAATTTCTGACAGTATTATTCAAGGTTTAATTGGGGCAGTTATCTTCCAAATTGTTTGTCTTAAAGTTGCGGATTGGACAGCACCGATGGTTAATGATTTCTATGAAATGCCAGGTGTTTCTGTAGCAACAGGTAGCACTATTTCTTATGCACCCGGCATCTTTTTAGTGAAAGGACTTCAAAAAATCCCTGGAGTGAAAAACTGGAATGCAGATCCAGATACTATCCAGAAACGATTTGGTATTTTCGGTGAATCCATTTTCATAGGATTAGCGCTTGGTGCGATTATCGGTATCTTAGCTGGATATGGTGTTGGGGATGTCATTGAAATTGGTATGGCAATGGCTGCTGTAATGGTGTTAATGCCACGTATGGTTAAGATTTTAATGGAAGGTCTAATGCCTGTTTCAGAGTCTGCACGCCAATGGTTAAATAAACGCTTTGGAGACAGAGAAATTCATATCGGTCTAGATGCAGCGGTATTACTAGGGCACCCATCTGTTATATCAACAGCATTAATTCTTGTGCCTATCACCGTGTTACTAGCCGTTATTCTACCTGGAAATGCCTTACTGCCTTTTGGTGACTTAGCAACAATTCCGTTCATTGTTGCCTTTATTGTCGGTGCAGCTAAGGGTAATATCGTTCACTCTGTCATTGTAGGTACGGTCATGATTGCTATCTCCTTATACATTGCAACAGATGTAGCGCCACTATTTACGGAGATGGCTAATAATGCTGATTTTGACATGCCAGAAGGATCAGCTACTATCTCAAGTATTGACCAAGGTGGGAATATCGTAAACTATATAATTTACAAAATATTCGATCTATTTAACTAATTTTCTAACATATTTATGAAATTTTTTGGAGAAATGACAAGTTGCCCAGCTTAGTCGAAATCCATTAGGCTGGGTACCCTAATTATAAGGTATTTGCTAACAAAAGTGAAGTCATAAGGGGGTACATTCTAATGAAAGCTCTAGTCAAAACAGAACTCGGATTTGGAAACCTAGAGATTCTAGATGTAGAGGAACCTAAGGTTGGTAAAGACCAGGTCAAAATATTAGTAAAATATGCTGGGATTTGCGGATCTGATGTTCATACGTATGAAGGGAATTATAAAGTGGCAACTCCTGTCACTTTGGGGCATGAATTTTCAGGAGTAGTAGTTGAAGTTGGGGAATATGTAACGGAATTTAAAATAGGAGATCGAGTAACATCAGAAACAACATTTGAAATCTGTGGAGAATGCGAGTATTGCGCAACAAAGGACTACAATTTATGTAACAACAGAAAAGGATTAGGTTCCCAGCAAAATGGCGGTTTTACGAAATATTTAGTCGCGCGTAAGGAAAGTGTCCATAAATTACCTGATCATGTTGATTACCAATCTGCGGCAATGACAGAGCCCTTAGCATGCACGTACCATGCAGCGGAAAAAACAAGTATTAACAAAGGGGATGTTGTTGTTGTTTTAGGACCTGGACCAATCGGTTTACTAATGGCACAAGTGGCAAAAAGCCGAGGAGCAAAAGTAATTATTACAGGCTTGGATCATGATCAAGTTCGGTTAAATAAAGCAGAGGAACTCGGAATTGACCTTGCTGTGAATATCCAACAGCAAGATGTAAAAGGATTAGTAAATGAATTAACAAATGGTTATGGTGCGAATGTGGTATTTGAATGTTCAGGTGCAGTACCAGCTGTGAAAATGGGCTTAGATCTGTTAAGAAAAAAGGGGCAATATGTGCAAGTAGGTATATTTGCGAATGCTGAAATTCTGGTGAACTTTGAAAATATTATTCAAAAAGAAATTAGAGTAGTTGGAAGCAGAAGCCAAAAATCAAGTGATTGGGATCCATCCCTAGCATTAATGAACGAGAATCTTGTGAATACGGAAAAACTGGTAACTCATGAGTTTGATATCACACAGTGGGATGATGCTTACAATAAAATTAAAAGTGGGGAAGCAATAAAAGTACTTTTAACGACTTCTGAATAGTACATGAAGAAGACTTTTGAAGCATGCAGCAATAAAGGATGTCAAAAAACATTCTGCTAGGCTGCGAAAAATGATGCTATAGCTATTGTAAGAAACCTATTAATCTTAGGTGGTTCCCATGAGAATCTCAATGAAGTAATCATGGTGGATTTAGCTTACGGTTTATCAGTGATTAGAAAGTAAGGGTGATAGATAATGGTAGAAGCATTTTTAGATTATGCATTAGGACCACATGGAAGATTTCTAAGTGAATTTTATACTAACAACCAAAATTTTATCAATGCTACAGTTATTGTCATTGCACTTGGAAGCTTTCTTATTAAAAAGAGGAGAACGACGTAATATACCTAGATTTCAAACGGAAGAACTTTTTTCACCTAAATAAAAAGGGTTACATGGGGAGTAGATAGCCTTCATTCTGCGTACCAACCTTATAATAGAACGAATGACTGAAAATCTGTGAAAGGATGTATCTACATGAAATCCTTAAAACTCTACGGAAAAAGAGATATAAGATTTGAAGAAGCTCTAAAGCCAACTATTGAAGAGGAAGATGAAGTAGTCATTAAAGTGAAAGCAGTTGGTATTTGTGGATCAGATTTGTCCAGGTACTTAAAGCTAGGACCATATATAGAGGGAATGATATTTGGTCACGAATTCTCTGGAGAAGTCGTAGAAGTTGGATCAAATGTGGAAAATGTAAAAGTGGGTGACCGCGTAGCTGGGTGTCCAGCATTATATTGTGGAAAGTGTGAAAGCTGTAAAAAATCAGAGTATGCAAGGTGCGATAAACTAACCGTAATAGGTGCACGACACCCAGGTGCCTACGCAGAGTATGTCAAGCTGCCTTCCGAAAATGTAGTGGTTCTTCCTGAAAATGTAGACTATGAAACAGCTGCGTTAGTTGAACCATCTGCGGTTGTTGTTCATGGATTCTATAAAATGGATATGCAGCCTGGTGATGAAGTTGCTGTTATGGGTTGTGGGAATATTGGATTACTTGCCATACAGTGGGCCAAAGTTTTCGGTGCAAAGAAGGTTTATGCGATTGACATAGATCCGAAGAAATTAGATATGGCTAAAGGGGTTGGGGCGGATGAACTTATAAATCCTAAGGAAGTTTCAGCCCATGAACAAATCTTGGGATTGACCAATGGCAGAGGAGTCGATGTAGCCATTGAATCAGCTGGATCCCCAATTACTTCTGCACAGGTACTTGCTCTTCCTAAAAAGGGAGGTCAAGTGGTCTTCTTAGGAATTCCATATGGAGATGTGAACATTGAAAGGTTTTATTTTGAAAAAGTGGTTAGAAATGAATTACAAGTAATTGGAGCATGGAATGCAGTTTCAGCACCTTTTCCAGGACCTGAATGGACAACAACTGTTCATTATATGAGTACAGGACAAATCAATGTAAAGCCTTTAATTACGCATAGATTAAGGCTAGAGGAAGGACCAGAAACGTTTGAAAGTATCATAGAAAGAAAAGAATTTTTCGGAAAGGTTATTTTCCAACCCGAAGTAAGCTGAAAGCTAAGTCCTAACTAAAATAGAATGGTTGTAGTAGTGGGTTATTACATCCATATTGGATACTCGAGATAACTACTTTTTTAAAAGTTATAAGAATGATTCGTTTCGAGATTAGGAAACGAATCATTCTGGTTTCAATCTATAATAAGGTGCGTATTTGTACGGAAGTCCATTTTAACCGTTAACACGCGGTTATATAAGAAAGTGTAACTTTTTTGGTTGCTTCTTAAATTATTTCTATCTGTTTACTTGTAATTGTCTGTTTACTAGACAATCTAGTGCCTAAGTTGATACTAGATTAACTACTATTTTCAGCATAGAATCAATAAGAATATCCAATTGTTATTATTAAGATTCTATAGTTGTTCGGTCAACAAAGTTCTGATTCTCTTTTATGATCATTCTTGAAAGACGTCTTCCTGCTCTCTTAAAGAAGAATTCATCAGCGAACTCTTGTGAATCAATTTGAGATAGATGGTTGATCACTCCATTTTTTTTATCATATTCAATTCGTCCCATTAAATCTTCATTTGGTCCATATTGATACACTACCCTTTCTTCATCCTCAAACTCCTTCAACATTAAAACAAAAACTGCCATGTATCTTGACTCCTCATAGTTTTTCAAAAATCCCACGGCCTTTAAGGCTCTATCGTCATGTCATAAGCTGTTCTATATCAGTCTGGAATACACTTTCAAATTTTGATTCAGCAATATAGTATCACCATCCGCGGGATCCTCTGTTAAGGCACATTTTCCACAAACTATCCAGTTTTCCTTATATCTTCATTAGATTAATTTTCAGGAAACCAAGCTTAGCTATTACCCATTCTAATTGTGGTACTTTTTGAGTATCAATCCAACCAATCTCATACGTTAACTTACCATCATGCCCACCTAAAAAATGGCATTGAGCCAATTAAGCCCGAACTAACAAACAATCTATTTTTATTGAAGACTATAAACTGGTATATACGACCGACCCTAACGGTATATCTGTGGGTTTTATTGATTTACCAAGACATATGCCTACCATTTTTTTATCAGTGGGTGAATTAGATACTTGAACTGAAACAACTTTTAATCCTAACTCTTTGTACTCAGGTGTCCGAACAACAATATTGTCTCCAATCCTGTTTAATGAAGCGAGAACGGGATTAAGTCCAACTATAATAATTCCATATTATTTGGATTCAAACACATCTTCAACATCCATTATCTTTTGCATTGGATACCTCCTTTTCATCTACTTTGGATGAATAATACATCCTTGACATCTCAAACACGAAGCACACCATTTCTGAATCTTGTAATTGCATCCCTAAGTAACGGCATTCTTTCAGTTGATGTTAAATCAGGAGCAAATCTAGCCGCCCTAATACTTCAAAAATCATGCGGCATTTAACAATAAATATCTTAAAGTAAAAAACCTTGAAAGCATAATGCCAATCAAGGGTAGTTTGTTTACAAATATAAATAAGGTTTCTCCTCAATAAGTTTTTGCAAAACGCTTTGCTTCTCAGGCTCTAATTTTTCAAAAAGTTCTGAGAACCTCTTAATAGAATTTTCAGTTTCTAACCAACTTAATGCTGCTAAAGCGAAATGGGCATTATTATATAATCCTATTACTTTAGGTTCTTTCTCCATCAGCCTTGCTAGATTAACTAATTTTTCGATAACAATTTCATCATGCATTTGCATACGAACAATTTGAAAAATAGCATTTGCTTTAATTAGAATATTTGTATCGTCTAATAAAAAAATTAATTCATCTTTGGAAATATCATTATTCTTTATGCTGTTAATTATCTGTTGCACGTTATTCATATTTTACCTCCCCAGTATTTCATTTCTTCTAGTTCTCATTTCTTGTAAGATAAATCTGCCCGCACCGTAATCACGAATTTCCCTGGCTAATTGTATCTCTTCCATATATCCTCTGTATTCAAGACGCCAAAATAAATCACTATCTGCAATCACCCTCATTCCTGGATGACCTAAATCAAAATCGTCCAGCATATGTCTGTATTCATGTCGGACTGCTCCAATTGAAGCATCGGGGTCAAGAATCAATCTTCCAGGATTTCCGAATGATGGTTCATAAGCAAGTGTACCTCTACGAAAATCAACTTGTACTCCCACTTCCTCTGCATGCCTTAAAATATCATTATACTCGTCAGCATGCGAATTAGAGGCTGAACCTAGATTCTTACGAAGAGCATCACCATAAGTATTAAGCCTACTATTACCAGTACCCTTAGCCCCATCACCAACAACTCGAACCCCGCCAGGTTCCTTAACAACTTTAGCACCTTTCGCTAATTTTACCGCTTTATCGACACCTTTGGTACCCACTAGGGCAAGACCTATTTCTCCAAATGCTTGTCCAAACCAATGAGCACGGCTTTCGGCGTCGCCGTTGATGACATCGTTTTTCCATGATTCAGAAATGGAATTCCATATACTTTTGCTCGTTTCCACGGGATGATTGACGAAATAAACGAGACCGTTGATTGTTTCGATAGGGTGAGTGACCACATGCCACAGTCCTTTTACTGTGGAAACAACCGCATCTGCTAGGCCATCTACGAACCCTGTAACGGAATCGGATACCACTTCAAATCCCTCTTTTATTCTATCCCAGATGGATTTCTTCTCGGGTTTCTTAAGCTCTAGGGCATTCACTTTTTGATCTGCTTTTATGTACAGTTCCAAGGAGTGTTCAAGAAAGTGGTTTAATTCTTTCACTTGAACCTCTAATTCACGTATTTGTTGTAACGCCTCATCCAAACGGGGGCCGATGTTTCTTCTCTGAATTATTTCGGAATCTATCTGATAGCGAATCGATGCTAAGTCATTCTCTGCCCTTCTTAATTGAGAGGTGATCCTTTTTAGGTCGTAATCGACATGCTTAACACGGTTTACTTTAATATCAATCTGCGACAAATAGGTTGTCCTCCTTTCTAATGAAACATAGACCTTAATGAATCTAACGGATCACGCTCGTAGAACGGCTCCGTCTGTTCAACCATCGAGGTAGCTAGCGGTAGGGATTCATCAAGAACCATCCACTCAAATAGTGGTTGAAACGGTACATGTTGATTGACTTTTTTGGAGATACTATGGATTAACTCCATAGCTTGTTGTCTATCCGATTCATCTATCTCTAACCCTATTAAGGGATAGGCTTGTTCATTTGTTGAAGGATTGTAGATGTGGGTGATATAAGCCTTTTTAATAGAAGGATAGTCTTGAAGATAAGATGATATGGCATCTAAGGTAGTGTCCGAGACAGCTGTGGTTTGTTCTGTCATAAGCTGCTTTTTCTCTGTATCGCTTAAGTTCTCAAAAAAGTGATGAACAATTCTTCCGTCCCTCAGCGTTTCAAGCTCCTCTGGAATGATTTTCTTACTCAGGTCAAAACCCGGATTTAGGACCCAAGGTTTGTCCACTTCAATAGCATCTAATAGCATTTGTGTAGGTATTTTCACATAGGTGAAATCCGACCCGAGGATAGAGTGGAACTTTTCCCAGCAAGAATATACGGGAAGGATAAGTTCCCCTTCGATTTCAATATATTTCAGATCTAAAGTAAGTTCTTCTTTTGGGTCTGAAGCTACTTTTCCTATTACGACTAATTCAAGTTCCAAAAATGCCTTGTAAAAATGGTAGCGCTTGGTTGGCTCTTCCACGGCTAATTGCAGGATTTCATCAAAAGGATCTTTAAATTCCATTATTTTTGCTCCTTTATTAAGACTTCTATCCATTATTATCCATTAAATGTGAAGGAATGAAAATCCAACCTTTTTCTTATTTACGGGACAAAAGTAGGGGCTATTGTTTATCGTAAAGGTGCATTTTAGGTAATTTTACCTAAATAAATGTTGCATTTGCTATAATGAAGGAAGAGAAACACCTGTGAGACATAACTTCATTCTATGATCTAGAAGGAAATTTACGTTTTTTAGGGAAGGTATTAATAGGTGAAAATGATGGAGATTAATTTAGAAAAGGCTACGGTGCACGATGCCGAAGCTATTTTCGAGATACAGGTTCAAGCTTTTATACCATTGTTGGAGAAATATAAGGATGAGAAAACGAATCCAGCTTTAGAAACGGTAGAAAGAGTAAAGGAAAGAATTCTTCGTCCTAATGGGGCTTTCTTTAAAATCGTTTTGGATAGCCAACTAGTAGGAGCTATATGTGTGTATAAGAGGAGAAGCGATATTGGATTAATCCGATGTTTGTTCATCCTAACCAGCAAGGTAAAGGAGTTGCCCAACAGGCAATACGACAGGTGGAGGGGCTTTTCGTAGATGCAATAAGCTGGGAACTGGCTACGATAAAGGAAGAAGTCCGGAACTGTTACTTATATGAAAAACTAGGTTTTGAAAGAACAGGAGTAGAAAGATCATTAAATGAACATGCGACTCTAGTATATTATAAAAAAGAAATGGCTCAGAATTAGAGATACATATTGTCGCTAAATGATGATGAAAAGGTGGAATATAAATTGGATACAGTTAAACATAACCAAGCTGCTTGGGATAAAAAAGTGAACGATGGGGCGGTTTATACGAAACCAGTTAGTGGGGAAGAGGTAGCCAAAAGTAAACAGGGGAATTGGTCGATTAACTTAACTCCTACAAAGACTGTTCCTCAGAATTGGTTTCCAAATTCCTTAAAGGGTCTAAAAGTCTTATGCCTTGCTTCTGGTGGCGGTCAACAAGGCCCAGTGCTGGCTGCAGCTGGAGCAGACGTGACGGTTGTTGATATTTCACAAAAGCAATTAGATCAGGACGAACTTGTTGCAAAGCGCGATGGTTTATCTTTGCAGACGATCCAAGGAAGCATGTCGAACCTTCATTTTTTCGAAGATGGGACATTCGATATGGTCATTCATCCCGTAGCTAATCTTTTTGTAGAGGATGTAAAACCAGTGTGGCAGGAAGCCGCAAGAGTATTAAAAGAAAATGGTTCTCTTTTATCTGGGTTTGCGAACCCGCTTTTGTTCATTTTCGATGATGAACAAGAAATGCGGGGGAACTTGGAAGTTAAGCATTCTATTCCATTTTCTACGCTTGATCCTATGAATGAAGCGGAACGAGAAAATCATATAGCTGCTCATGAGACGATTGAATATGGTCATACATTAGAGGATCAAATTCAAGGGCAAATAGAAGCTGGATTTATGATTGCTGGTTTTTACGAAGATAATTTTGGTGGGAGTCGTGAGTTAGACCCTTATATAAATACGTTTATGGTGACGCGTGCTATTAAGAGAAGTGATATATAATTTGTTTCTTGCTATCAATCTAAAATACGAGGAGGAGTCGTCATGGATGAAAGGTATCCTATTGGACAATTTGAACATCAAGGGGAAATCACCAAAGGCGATATTGAACAATGGTTAAAGGAAGTAGAGGAGCTTCCGAAGCAAATAAAAGATGTCGTACAGTACATGAGTGAAGAGCAGCTAGATACACCATATCGTGATGGCGGCTGGTCGGTGCGTCAAGTTGTTCATCATGTAGCGGATAGTCATATGAATAGCTTTATTCGTTTCAAACTGGCTTTGACAGAAGAGAATCCAACCATCAAGCCATATGAAGAAGCGGAATGGGCAGAGCAAGCTGATTATCAGTTGCCTGTAGCGTTTTCTTTAGCAACAATAGAAGCCATTCATAAACGAACGGTTCATCTATTGCAAAGTATAGGTTTTGATGAATTTGAAAAAACATTCATTCATCCAGAGTCTGGCAAACAAACATTGTCAAAGTATTTAGGGTTTTACAACTGGCATGGTAGACACCATTTAGCTCATATCACACAATTAGTTGAAAAGATGGATTGGAAGTAATGAAAAAGACATGGCTGAGATGGCCATGTCTTTGTTAGTTCTATCTAAAAATATGATCAATCTCTTCAATCTCTGCTTGTGTGAGGGAAACATCCAATGTTTTTAGATTGTTTAATACTTGGTCGGCGCGCTTTGCTCCAGGGATGACAGCATCTACCCCGTCACGAGTTAAATACCAAGCAAGGACAACATGGGCCACTTCTGTACCTTTTGCATCAGCAATTTTTCTCACTTGATCAACTTTCGCAAGATTGTCCTTAAAAGTTGCACCTTGGAAATGTGGCATGTTTTTGCGAAGATCATCAAATGTCATATGTTCCGTATATTTCCCGGCTAGTAATCCTGAAGCAAGAGGGAAGTACGGGATAAACGAAATATTATGCTCCGAAACATAAGGAAGAAGATCCTTTTCCGCCTCTCTTTGCAATAAGTTATACTCGCCTTGGAATACATCCACATAGCCATCCTTGTTGGCATCTTTCAACTGTTCTAAGGAGAAGTTGGATACTCCAATGGCTCTGATTTTTCCTTGTTCTTTCAATCGGCTTAATGCACCAACTGCTTCTGCTTTCAGAGTATCCTTGTCTGGAAAATGAATGTAATACAAATCGATATAGTCTGTTTGCAGTCTCTTTAAGCTATCCTCCACGGACTTCGTAAGAAATTCTGGTGAGTTGTCCATCACGACTTCGCCATCTACAAATTTATGAGCTCCTTTTGTTGCAAGAATCGCTTCTTTCCGCTTACCTTCTTCTTTCATAACCTCGCCGATTAATTCTTCGGAACGCTCAGGACCATATATAAAAGCTGTGTCTAAAAAGTTGATACCATGATTTAAAGCGGTTCGTACAAGGTCTTTGCCAGCCTCTTCATCTAGGTTTGGATACAAGTTGTGCCCACCAACCGCATTTGTTCCTAAGCCTATGGGATTTACATAAAGTTCAGATTTACCTAACTGAACGTGCTTCGTCATGTTAAATCACTCCTTATCATTCTAGTCGAATGGTTCCATCATAAATGAGATTTGAAATTTTTTCCTGTAATATGCTTGGTTCTTCTGTAAATCTAATTGAATCAAAGTGATATAATAATCCCATTACTAGGAAGAGGCGGGGTAATATGGAGTCCTCAATCAAACTTGCTATTATGACAGATATTCATGGGAATGATGCTGCCTAGGAGGCGGTCTTAAAGGATATAGACAATCAGCAGGATATAAATCATATCTATTGTTTAGGCGACTTAATTGGAATTGGCTATCAAACTAATGAAGTGCTGCAACGTCTTACTAGAAGAGAGGATGTCATCTATGTAAGGGGAAACCATGATCAAGCGATTTTAGATATTATAGAGCAAAGAGAGCCAGAAAGTAATGGCGAGGAACTAGAACACCATGAATGGATTGCTAAGAATCTGGAAAAATCCTATCATCCCTTTCTAGCTCAATTACCCATGCAAAGATCTGCCAGCTATAATGAGAAGAAGTTTTTGTTTAGGCATTATCACATGGAGGCCAATGAGACATTTCTCCCGATCGATCAAGAGCCTTCTGCTTTAAAATTAGACAGTATATATCAAACTGAAGGGGCGGATGTTGTTTGTTTTGGACATCATCACATTCTTCATCATTTTAAATCAAACCAAAACCAAAGACTTTACTTAAATCCAGGAGCACTAGGTTGTGGGCATCAATCCATAGCACCATACGCGTTAATGACAATTGTACCAACTGGAGAGATCGACGTTTGTGTGAAGGAAATTTCTTATGACTCTCAGGAATTTTTAAAAGGATTTGAAGTGCTACAAGTCCCTGCTAGAGATTCTATCCTAAAAATATTTTACGGGATATAAATAAAGCCATCCGGTTACCAGAACGGCAAATTTATGATCCTATCATAAGTGTGTTGAGCTATTGGAGAAAAGGATAGATCTTCCTGTTTCCTTGTACTCTAGTAGGTGAATGCCAGTGTCATCCGTTTTGAAAAAAATGTCATGATTGCAAGGCAGTCCTAGAAAGCTTTCTATAATTCTAGAAATCATTCCTCCATGGGACACGATGGCAATACGCTTGTATTCGGTGCTATTCTTCTTCATATAAGAAAATGCTTGCTCTCCTCTTGCTCGGAATTCAATAGCCGATTCACCTGTTAATCCAAACTTTTCATGTGGGTGTAACCCCCATGGGAACGGTACTTCGTCTAAAGGTTGACCAGCTAGATCCCCGTTATCATGTTCGCGTAACTCCGTTAAGTATGTAATGGGGCATCCTATTAAATCTGCTAAAATATCGGCAGTCTTCCTTGCTCTTTTTTGTGTACTAGCCCAAATAAAGTCAGGAGGAAACTCCTTCAATACTCTTTTTGCCATTCGATTCACTTGATCTATTCCTTCTTCCGTCAACGGATAATCAGCACTTCCTTCATGGACATTCAACAAGTCTGCTTCTGATTGACCATGGCGAATGAGTAAAATTTGCATGCCGTCTCCTCCTTTGTATGAATCAGGCTATATATATTCTATTTTTATTTTAAAAATTCCTTCACTTTATGTTTCAAGACCTCCATTTTTGATATAGTAAAATCGAACGTATATTCGAGGGGGCTTGCTATGAATTCATTTGTACATCATGCTTTACATCAAATTAATATTGCAGTGGATACTACTTCACAAATGTTAGATAAGCTAGAGGAACAGGATCTAAAGATAAGACCCACCGAGAGTAAGTTTTCTGTAGGAGAATTAGCAGCACATCTTTCTATGATTTGCGAAGCGGATTTTCAAATATCTAACGGAGCATCTTCAGAAGAGATGGATACCTTCTATAATCGAGCAGAGCCAACTACCATCAAGGATATAAAAGATACCCTTCTACATAGTTATGATGTTTTGAAAAAGGGATATGAGAACCTATCAGAGAGTCGGTTGCAAGAAGAAGTAACTTCGCATTGGGGTGTTACTTATACCCGTTATGAATGGCTGCTAGAGATTATTGCCCATCTATATCATCACCGTGGACAGTTACATGCAATGCTCGTACATCATCTAAGTAAAGACCCAGGAATTCCATTATTTGAATAGGACAGAGGAGGATAAACATGAAACGTATTGCCGTATTTTGTGGATCAAGTAAAGGGGCTTCAGACGAATATATGAAAGCTGCGGAACAGCTCGGAAAAGACCTAGTGGAGCGGGATATTGCCTTAGTATATGGAGGAGCTAGTGTAGGGGTAATGGGTACTGTGGCGAATTCAGTTTTACAGAACGGAGGACAAGCCATAGGTATTATGCCTCGTTTTTTAGATGAACGTGAGATTTCACATAAAGCGTTAACAGACCTAATTATTGTGGAAACGATGCATGAAAGAAAAGCGAAAATGGCGGAGATGGTCGATGGTTTTATCGCTTTACCAGGTGGGGCTGGGACAATGGAAGAATTTTTTGAGGCATTAACCTGGGCTCAAATTGGTCTTCATCAAAAACCATGCGGACTGTTAAACACGAACCAATATTATAGTCCATTGGTTGATTTCTTTACGCATATGGTGAATGAGCAATTTATGCAGCAACGATATAAAGAAATGGTTATGGTAGAGGAGAATAGTGGAAAGCTATTAGATAGATTCGAAAGGTATGTAGCTCCCGGCCTGAAGACGTACGAACGCTGATGAATTGACCACTTCATTTATCCGTGTTATATTTATCTCGAATTAAAGATAATTTTCATTGCTGAAAAAATACTAAGCACCGATATATAAAACCGAACGTGATATTGCGTCTCGGAAAATCATCAGGAAAAACTTCAATAATGGAGGGATATAACGTGAACGAACTAAAGGGAATCCACCATGTCACAGCCATTACGAGTAGTGCGGAAAAGAACTATGAATTTTTCACATATATTTTAGGAATGCGTCTCATCAAAAAAACGGTTAATCAAGATGACATCCAGACGTATCACTTGTTCTTTGCGGATGACACAGGGAGTCCAGGAACAGATATGACCTTTTTTGATTTCCCGGGAATTCCGAAGGGTACGCACGGGACGAATGAAATCTATCGAACAGGTTTCCGAGTTCCTAGTGATGAAGCGTTAGAATATTGGGTGAAACGGTTTGATCGTTTAGATGTAAAGCATGGCGGTATTAAAGAACAATTTGGTAAAAAGACGTTATCTTTTGAGGATTTCGATGAACAACAATATCAATTGGTTTCCGATGAAAACAACGAGGGTGTGGAATCCGGAACGCCGTGGCAAAAGGGACCGGTTCCACTGGAATATGCGATTACTGGACTTGGGCCATTATTGATCAGAATTCAAAACTTTGACTTCTTTAAAGAAATGCTGGAAAAAGTGTTATTGTTTAAGGAAACGGATAAAGATGGCTCCTTGCACCTTTTCGAAGTGGGAGAGGGCGGGAACGGAGCATCTGTCATTGTCGAGCATAATGTCATGCTACCGGAAGCACGACAAGGTTTTGGAACAGTACACCATGCGGCATTCCGAATTGATGACCGGAAAACGTTAGATGAATGGGATGAGCGTATGAGAGGCTTTGGATTCCAAACATCTGGATTTGTCGATCGATTCTTCTTTAAATCGCTTTATTCTCGGGTTGCTCCACAAATATTATTTGAATTTGCAACTGACGGACCTGGCTTTATGGGTGATGAACCTTATGAAACATTAGGAGAAAAGTTATCCTTACCACCATTCTTAGAATCGAAGCGTGAGCAAATCGAAAGTATGGTTCGGCCGATTGATACCGTACGGAGTACTATGGATTTAAAAAAAGAATAAAAATAAATCCCAGTGAGTGGACTTTTTCACTGGGATTTTCTCATTATAGTGCGTGTTCAAAAAGGAGGATAAAAAGCTCAGGAGCACTTACTTTTATAAACATCCATGGATGTAAGTATAAGTGCGACTAAGGCTCTTCCTCACTCCGTTCGCAGGTCGCCAAGTCTTCTTTAATATTCAAGGCGGCGCAGCTTCGAGTACAAGCTCGTTGCTTCGGAAGCATAAACATCGCACGCAGAAAAAGTGTTTTTCTTTTTCAAGTACCGGACTTGTACAGGATGTGCTGACTTCTGCGTTGTGCACAAATGTTTTCGGTGGGGCGAGTAACCGCAGTCCCAGGACATGCACGACTTTAGCAGAAGATCCACTATTCCTTTTAGATACATGAGATGAGGAAGGCCACTTCTGCGAAGTAACTTCCTTGCTGCCTTGCACCGAGGAATTTAACTTCCTCGAAAGTGCTAGAAGACGCAGGTGCACCGGTTTTTGAGAAGCAAGTCAACGCAGAAGTTCAAAGTGATTTTTACACTATCATAAATATAGTTTTTTGGGTGATAGTATAAGTTCAACTAAGGCTTAACCTGCGCTGTTCGGCTTGGTTTCACCAAGTTTCCTTTACCGGACTTTTTGAACATCCTCTTATAGCGATTGTTTTTTAATTACGATTTCATCACTATCCATGCACTTTACATCATCAGAAAACACGACTTTTGTATGAAGCGAGTATTTAACCTCTGAAGAAGTTGGTTCTAACTCTGCAGGAATCTGATAGGAGAAAGGAATTTCCTGCTGCTCCCCGGTATTAATCGTTTTGGATGTAAGCAAAGTTTGGACGGGCTCAATAAATTCTGGTTTCTTACCGGGACATTCTCTTACGAGGTCGCATTCTAGGCGTTTTAATTTGCTGCTTACCCAACCACCTTTTAACTCGAAAACACCATTTAAGTGGTCTCCGTGCTTTAACTCGTTTGCCTCCAGCTTTAGGTCTACTTTTGCAGATCCTACCTTCATCATATTGAGTACTTTGTTTATCAACGTATATGACCTCTCGTTTCTGTTTGGAATGTTAACCAACAAAAAACCTTCACCAGTTCATGGTAAAGGTCATAATCTATCCCCTCAACCGGTTTGGCAAAGGTCTCGCAAACAACTAAAATCGTTGCCAGTTTAGCCGGTGGTTTTACCCACGTCTTGTCGACATAACTGTTAGCTACTCCCCTTTGGAGCTTGGCTTAGTCTTATGTTGTGTCTATAGAATAATATAGCTTCCTTGTAGGGTCAACTATAATTTTTAAAAGAGTCTAACCCAACCTGGGACTTCCATGGAACAAAGTAAACTTAGCTCTTTCTCTCTAGGGGTTGCATAGGATGTCATATGTTTCAATTCGTCATCTACCACAGCTGGGTGTGTCATAACCTCGACGGAATCTACCTCTAAAGAGCTTAGTTCCGCAAACAGATGACCATTAACACCATCACCATAAAAGCTATCCCAAAGGGTATCCGTCATCGCTAATTCTGGGTAATCTTTTAATGTTTCTACATAACGGACGGGCACTCCGTATTTTCTGGCCAACTTTATAACAACAGCCTGTAGAATTTGCCAACCATGCACGTGATGATGACTATCAATATGACTCAAAGGCAAACCAGTTTCCAAAAATGCTTCAATTTGAGCCGTCCACTCCCTTTCGACTTGATCCACATTAGGAGAGTCAGAGGGGTCAAAGGTGCTTGTGAATCGGAAAAGCCCATTCTCGTCCACAAGGTCGTCAACATTCTTTAGTAAAGGCTTCCCCCACGTTAGCACAAGGTGAATTCCTACTTTTAAAGATGGGTTATTTTTTGCTTGTTCAACCGCATAGGCAAGGGCTTTTCCGTTCATCATCATGGTTGTGGATGTCACCATCCCTTTTTGATGGGAGAGAATAATTCCATCTGTGATCCCTTTCGTTAATCCAAAGTCATCTGCATTAATCCTTACTTTCATCCTTTTCCCTCCATGGATAATTCCGCTCGATCACAAAGTTTGTTTTATCTCCTCGGAAGTAAGAGCGAGAATACTCTATTTTTTTCCCTTCAATGGACTCTGCGATGGTTTCAATATAAAAACACGGTAAGCCGGGTTCACAATTAAGGTGTTTACTGATTCGCTCATCTGCTAGAGTGATCTCAATATGCTCGACTGTTTTAGCAATGTGTACATCAAATTCGCTTTTTAGTGTCGTGTATAAAGATGTTTCTGCGTGTTTCTTTGTAATGCCAGGCGCAATGCTCCAAGGAATATAGGAAATTTCATACTGTGTCGTTTCTTCGCTAGCTTTTCGAATCCGTTCAATTCGTTGAATAGGATCATTAAGGCTTACATCTAGAGATTGCTGCACCCATTCATTAGCGGGAAGAACTTCTAAGTTTACTAAAGTTATTTCTGCGCGCTTCCCTTGAACGGCGATTTGTTCACTATAGGTCTCGACTGTGCTTGATAATGTTTGCTTCACTTTTTGTTCGGCAACATACGTGCCCTTTCCTTGCTGTCGTACTAAATAACCTTCCAGGGTCAACTGGTGTAAGGCAGCACGAACTGTCGTCCTGCTTACTTCAAACTCCTCACAGAGCTTTAATTCAGTTGGGATTTGTTCACCTTTTTGATACACCCCTGTCTTTATTCGGTTAATCATTTCTTCTTTAATATATGCATGAAGCGACTGGGTTTTCTCCATGGTAGTTCTCCTCCAATGGTTTGATACATAAAGTGTACAAAAAAGTGGTGATAATAACAACAAATTTAATTGTTATAACAAATTTTTATTTTAATTCGTTATATTGTATAGACATCAATAAATTTGTATGATACATTTTAAGTAACTTAAGAAGACAAAGGCGCAAACATAAGAGGACGAAAGGTCCTTTATTACATAAAAAATAATTAAGCGCTTTCATATGTCTTGGGGAGGATGCCATAATGAGTGTTAAAGTAGTAATTGTTGGAGGAGGCTCTAGCTATACTCCTGAATTAATCGAAGGAATTCTCAATCGCCATTCGAGTTTTCCGGTATCGGAAATCGTGCTTGTGGATATTGAAGAAGGAAAGGAAAAACTTGAAATTGTAGGAAAGCTTGCTTCCAGGATGGTTCAATCATCAGGAAAACCTATTAAACTATCATGGACACTAAATCGAAGAGAAGCATTTGTAGGTGCTGATTTTATAGCAACTCAGATTCGAGTCGGAGGACTCAAAGCGAGAGCTGCTGATGAGAGAATTCCGTTGAGTCACGGTTTTATAGGGCAAGAAACGAATGGGGCAGGGGGGTTGTTCAAAGCATTAAGAACGATTCCCGTATTATTAGAGCTAGCGAAGGATGTGCATGAGATTTGTCCGAATGCTTGGATTATTAATTTTACGAATCCAGCTGGCATAGTTACAGAAGCGCTGCTAAAGCATTCCCCACATAAGAAGATTATCGGGGTTTGTAACATTCCGTATAATATGAAGCATTCGATTGCGGAGATTCTAGAAGTACTTCCAGAAGCTGTTCGAATAGAATTTATCGGAATGAACCACTTTGTGTTTGGTCAAAAAGTGCTTGTGGATGGCATGGATCGGACAGAAGAGGTATTAGACAAGTTATGTGATGATCGGTTTGATTACTCTCCGGCAAACATTGTGAACCTAGGTTGGTCAAAGACATTTATTCAGTCAACACGATTGCTTCCCAACCCATACCACCAGTATTACTTTCAAACACGTGATGTTCTAGATAAAGATCTTAAAGCATTTCATGAAAATGGCACAAGAGCCGAAGTTGTACAGACTCTAGAAAAATCACTGTTTGAAATCTATAAAAACCCTAGTCTATCAGAAAAGCCAAAAGAATTAGAAAAAAGAGGAGGGGCGTTTTATAGTGATGTTGCTTGTAGCTTGATGGACTCGATTCATAACAACAAAGGGGATATTCAGACCGTTAACACGAGCAACAATGGGGCGATATCTGACTTACCAGATGAGGCTGTCATTGAAGTCAATTGTGTGATTACAAAGGATGGACCGAAGCCAATAGCTGTTGGCTCATTGCCAGGTACAGTAAAAGGAATCACTTTACAGATGAAGGCTTTTGAAGAACTAGTTATTCGGGCCGCTATTTCAGGAAATTACAACGATGCATATACAGCTCTAGTCATGAACCCGTTAGTGGCGGATGAAAAAAGGAGTAAAGACGTTTTGGATGAGTTGTTAGAAGCTCATAAGGATCATTTACCACAATTTTATGGGGGGCAAGAAAATGGAAAACAAGTACATGCAAAAGTTTATTGAAATCGCTGGTCGAATTGGTTCGCAACGTCACTTAGTTGCGATTCGGGATGGATTTGTAGCGATTATGCCATTAATCATTATCGGTTCATTAGCCGTCCTTATTAACAACTTCCCAGCATTTGGAGCCTTTGATATTGTCGGTTGGATGAACGGCATTTTTGGAGATGGGAACTGGCAGCTTGTTGGTGGGACGATATGGAATGGTAGTTTCGCCGTCTTAGGCTTGTTAGTCGCTTTTTCTGTCGCCTACAACCTTGCGAAGTCTTATGATGTAGATGGATTATCAGCAGGTTTAATCTCTGCGGCCTCGTACATTATGCTCGTTCCGGTGACGGAGGATTGGGGACTTAATTTCGCTTGGTTAGGAGCACAAGGTTTATTCGTCGCTTTGATATTGTCAATTGCTACTACAGAATTGTTTAGAGTACTTATTCAATCAAAATTCACGATTAAAATGCCAGAAGGAGTTCCAGAAGGGGTAGCAAGATCCTTTAGAGCACTTATTCCTGCATCTTTTATCTTGCTACTAGTCGGTTTGTTCCAGGCATTAATGACTGTATTTGCAGAACAAAGTATCTTTGAGGTAATCTTTACTGTTATTCAAGAGCCATTACAAGGTCTTGGAAACACGTTGCCGGCAGCTATAATTGTGGCATTCTTAAATCATCTACTTTGGTTCTTTGGCTTACACGGAACGAACATTATTGGCTCAGTTATAGAACCTCTATATTTACCTTTAATCGAAGAAAACTTACGCTTGTTCCAAGAAGGAACGTCCGCGTTTGACGTACCTTATACCGTTACGAAACCGTTCCTGGATTCCTTCGTCTTCATGGGAGGATCTGGAACGACAATTGCGCTACTTATGGCAATCTTTATAGTGGTGAGGGGTCATCAAAGGCATCCATATCGTGAGGTTGCGAAGCTATCGGCACCTGCTGGATTATTCAATATTAATGAGCCAGTTATCTTTGGTCTTCCGATCGTGCTAAATCCAATCATGCTGATTCCGTTTATACTCGTTCCGGTTACCTTGACGGTTGTATCCTATATTGCTCTATCGACTGGACTTGTTCCGAAGACAGTAGCGATTATCCCTTGGACCACGCCACCTATTCTGAGTGGATATTTGGTAACAGGAGGAAGCTGGAGAGGAATTGCTTTACAAATTGTGAACCTAGGAATTGCGGTAGCCCTATATGTTCCATTCGTTATGGCAGGGGTTCGCTCCCTAAATAAAGACATGAAAGGAACGGATTCTAATGATCACAACCAAGATCGAGACGCTGTCGTTTAATATTATTCTTCATGCTGGTAATGCAAGATCAAGTTCCATGGAGGCCATCGCTTTAGCAAAAGAGTACGAATTTGAGACAGCTCGTAAAAAAATAGAAGAAGCAAATGAAGAATTTGCCGAGGCACATCATGTACAAACACAGTTATTACAAGAAGAAGCAGAAGGAAAGAAAAATGAAGTATCTGTTATTTTGGTCCATGCTCAGGATCATCTCATGACCGCGATGACCGTGAAGGATTTAGCGAATGAAATGATTGAGATGTACGAAAAAATAAGAAAAGTGGAGGGACTATAGGTGAAGATATTATTAGTTTGTTCCGCTGGCATGTCTACCTCGATGCTCGTAAATAAAATGAGAAAAGAGGCAGACAACAGAGGCTTAAATGCTACCATAAATGCAGTATCCGAATCGGAATTGAAGAATAGTTTAGATGGGTTGGACGTTGTATTAATTGGTCCACAGGTCCGTTATTTAGAGAAAAAAATTAGAGAACAGCTAGAACCACAAGGCATTAAAGTAGATATCATAAACCAAATGGCTTATGGGATGATGCAAGGGGACAAAGTGTTGGATCAAGCACTGGCATTAGCTGAATAATTGTAAACGGGGGGAGGCTATGGTAGCCTCCCCCTATTTCTTATTTTGGAATTGTAGTAGTGATATATTGATCGCCTAATCTTAATTTTGCAATGTACATGATTTGTCCAAGATGCTCCGAATAGTGATTGGTACACCGCATGAGCACCTCTAGAACGGAAACCTCTTTTCCGTTTACAACTGTTTTTCGTTGTAAATCCTCTTCATTTAAACCCTGAACAGCCTCTGTAAATGTAGAAAAGCTCGCTCCTAAAGTTTGAATGATCTCATCCTTTTTCATTTGAATAGTGTGGTTGAACTCTTTGTCACGGTCTCTTCGGTCTGGGAGACCTAAAATTTGTGCTTCCACTCGTTGATGTATGTTTCCGTCAATATGTATGACTAAATTCCCTATGCTATTACTTTCCTTGTTCGGTCTCCAGTTTATATCTTCTTCGTCTAGTTGATCGATGACTTTTCTCATTCTATTCTGAATCTCATCCATTTTATTTTGTAAAAAAGAAAGAACTACTTGATGCTCCATTTATACTCCTCCTCTTACAAAAACTCCTTTTACCTATAGATATACCAGATAACGTTTAAAATAACCACAAAAGAGAAAACATTTTCTGTTGACAGGACATGTATATACAAGATACAATGAAAACGCAATCACGCCTTGTATATACAAGTGGTGGTGAATGGAATTATTTATTCATGAGAAACTAACCTTACGAAGAACGAAGAAAAGGAGAATATGCGATGAGCAAATTTACAGATCCGGCGAAACAGTTGTTAGAGCATGTCGGTGGTAGTGAAAATATTTCTGTCGTGACACACTGTGCGACAAGAATGCGCTTCGTTTTAAACGATCCAAAGAAAGCGGATGCAGAAAAAATCGAAGATATTGATCTAGTCAAAGGGACGTTTACCAATGCAGGACAATTCCAAGTTATCATAGGGAATGAGGTATCATCTTTTTATAATGAATTTACAAAAATGGCAGGGGTAAGTGATACGTCCAAGGATGAAGCTAAAGTTGCAGCAAAGCAAAATATGAATCCGCTACAACGATTAATTTCTCACTTGGCAGATATTTTCACCCCATTAATTCCAGCGCTAGTTGTTGGGGGTCTTATTTTAGGGTTTAGAAACGTCATCGGAAGTATTGGAATGTTCGGACCTGAAAATGAAAAAACGCTAGTAGATATTTCACAATTCTGGGCGGGGGCTCATTCCTTCCTATGGTTAATTGGGGAAGCCATTTTCCACTTTCTACCGGTCGGGATCACATGGGCGATATCTAGAAAAATGGGTACCACTCAAATTCTTGGTATTGTATTAGGGATTACCTTAGTGTCTCCACAGCTACTTAACGCGTATGGCGTTGCAGGAGCAGAAGATATTCCGGTTTGGGATTTCGGATTTGCAACGGTTGATATGATCGGGTATCAAGCACAAGTAATTCCAGCAATTTTAGCAGGTTTCGTTTTAGCTTATTTAGAAATTTGGTTACGTAAAGTGATTCCGAATGTTGTATCGATGATTTTTGTTCCATTCTTTGCTTTAATTCCAGCAGTACTCATAGCACACGTTGTGCTTGGACCGATTGGTTGGACAATTGGTACTTGGATTTCGGATGTAGTGTATTCTGGCTTAACCTCCGCATTTGGTTGGTTATTCGCAGCCATCTTTGGCTTTGCCTACGCACCGCTTGTTATTACGGGGTTACACCATATGACTAATGCGATAGACTTACAGCTTATGAGTGAGTTTAATGGTACGAACTTATGGCCAATGATTGCCTTGTCTAACATAGCGCAAGGTTCTGCTGTAATGGCGATGATTTTCTTGAATAAAAATGATGAAAAAGAAAAACAAGTTTCTGTTCCTGCCGCTATCTCTTGTTATTTAGGTGTAACGGAGCCGGCAATGTTTGGGATAAACCTGAAATACGTGTTCCCATTCTTTGCAGCAATGATTGGTTCAGCTATTGCAGCGATAATCTCAGTAGGTAGTGACGTTTTTGCAAACTCCATTGGGGTTGGAGGAATCCCAGGATTCCTATCGATTCAATTCCAAGACTGGCCAATGTTCTTCCTAGCCATGGCAGTTGCTGTCGTTGTACCGATTGTCTTAACGATGACTTTTGCTCGTATGAGCTGGGGAAGAAAAGCTTATAAAAGCTTAGGAAAATAATGATAATAGGGAGAGTAACTCTCCCTATTTACTTATACAACAGGGAGAGCAACCATAGACATATTGGTTGCTTTTCGACTTTAGAACATAACAGTAGGTGATGAAATATGACACAACCGTGGTGGAAACAATCCGTTGTTTATCAGATTTATCCAAAAAGCTTTAACGATACAACCGGAAACGGAGTAGGGGATATTCAAGGTATCCTTCAGAAATTGGATTACTTAAAAGAACTTGGTGTGGATGTTCTTTGGCTAACACCGATTTATGAATCTCCACAAAAAGATAATGGCTATGACATTAGCAATTATTTTGATATTCACCCAGAATACGGAACCATGAAAGACTTTGAACAATTATTAGACGAGGCACATCAACGAGATATAAAAATCATTATGGATATTGTGGTAAATCACACTTCAACCGAGCATGAATGGTTCCAAAAATCGAGAAGCTCAAAAGATAATGATTATCGAAATTTCTACATCTGGATGGATCCTGTAGATGGGAAAGAACCAACGAACTGGCAGTCCAAATTCGGCGGCAATGCCTGGAAATATGATGAAGAAACGGAGCAATATTATCTTCACTTATTTGATGTAACCCAAGCGGATCTGAATTGGGAAAATGATCAGGTGCGTAAGGCTGTCTATGACATGATGAAGTTTTGGTTGGATAAAGGCGTAGATGGCTTCCGTCTAGATGTTATTAATTTAATTTCTAAAAATCAGGAATTTCCTAATGATGATTCAGGAGATGGTCGTAAATTTTATACAGATGGACCGAGAATTCATGAGTATTTACACGAAATGAATCAACAGGTGTTTTCCAAATATGACATGATGACTGTAGGAGAAATGTCATCTACAACGATTGATCATTGTATCGAATACACAAATCCAGAACGACAAGAATTAGATATGACCTTTAACTTCCATCATTTGAAGGTAGATTATCCGAATGGTGAGAAATGGACGAAGGCGGACTTTGACTTCCGTGAATTGAAGGAAATCCTGTCTACCTGGCAAGTGGAAATGCATAATGGCGGGGGCTGGAATGCTCTTTTCTGGTGTAACCATGACCAACCAAGAGTGGTGTCTCGATTCGGAGATGACGGAAAATACCATAAAGAGTCAGCCAAAATGTTAGCTACAACGATCCATTTCATGCAAGGAACCCCTTATATATACCAGGGGGAAGAGTTCGGTATGACTAATCCGAACTTTGAAAGCATTGAAGAATACCGAGATGTGGAGTCGCTAAATACTTTCGATGGGAAGAAAAAAGATGGGATGTCGGAAAAAGAGATCCTTGAAATCTTAAAGCAGAAATCCCGGGATAACTCCAGAACACCTGTTCAGTGGGATAGTAGTAAAAATGCCGGTTTCACAAGTGGAACTCCTTGGATTGACACAGCAAAAAACTATAAAGAAATTAACGCAAAAAAAGCCATAGCTGATAAAGACTCTATTTTCTATCACTACCAAGATTTAATCCGTTTGAGGAAGCAATATGATATCATGGTACATGGCGATTATGAGTTGATTTTAAAAGAACATGATGATATTTTTGCTTATAGAAGACGTTGGCAGGATGAAGAGCTTCTTGTCATCAATAACTTTTACGGCAAGGAGTCAAGGTTTGAATTGCCAACTCATATGGATATTGGTGGTTATAAGCAAAAACAGATTATATCCAATTACGAGGATTCAGCTGCTAAACTCGACGCTAAAATGACATTGCGGCCATATGAGTCTGTCGTTTATCATTTAAAAAAGTAGAAGAGGGCTTACCATGAATAATAAGTATTTAACGATCTATAATGAAATCGCACAACAAATTGAACAGCAGATTTTCGAGCCTGGGAGCCTGCTTCCATCGGAAAATGAGTTAAAGGATCGTTATGATACGTCTAGAGAGACTATTCGGAAAGCTTTAAATTTACTTTCGCAAAATGGTTTTATCCAGAAAGTGAGAGGTAAGGGATCGATTGTGATTGATCGAAGTAAATTTGATTTTCCAGTCTCCGGTTTGGTCAGTTTTAAAGAACTTGCACAGAAAATGGATGGGAAAGCAAAAACGATTGTGAATGAGCTTTCCATAGAAAAACCAGACGGTTATATAAAGAAACAGTTGAACTTATCAGGAAACGATGAGGTATGGAAAATTGTAAGAACTCGAGAAATTGGTGGGGACAAAATCATATTGGATAAGGATTTCCTCGTACAACAGCATGTACCGACGATTACAAAAGAGATATGTGAGGATTCTATTTACAACTACATTGAAAATGATTTAAATCTATCCATTAGCTTTGCCAAGAAAGAAATTATAGTGGAAGAACCGACAGAAGAGGATCGAGAGCTTTTGGACTTAGAAGGCTTTCACAATATTGTCATCATCAAAAACTATGTGTATTTGGATGATGCGAGTCTGTTTCAATATACAGAATCGAGGCATAGACCAGACAAGTTTCGGTTTGTGGACTTTGCTAGAAGAAATGTGTAATTATAAACCCCTTTTTCACTGCGGTGGAGGAGGGGTTATTTAATCGGGAAATCTAGTCTGAAGGCCCTAATGAAGGCTTCTTTTCTTCTTTTTCTCCATTTCCAGTTTCCCTTTCTCTTCCAATAGAACGAGATGTGGAATATACTTCTTCTTTTCATCTATATCGGTTGCTGAATTAAATTGCATGGCTAATTTTTTATATCGAACTTGTTCATCTGGGGTTAAGCCAGCAAAAAATTCCTCCATATTACGCCTCCTTTCTAGTTGTCTCTATTAGTACTATAGACAGGATTTCCAGCCTTCAAACTAGGCTAGAGTAGAAAAAGGATCGGACTAATCCGACCCCCTTGCAAACTACCGCATAGATAAAGGCTGTTTTGCCTCTAGTTGCTTTTTCAAAAGCTCTTTCACGACAATGGCTGCTCGCACTTTAAGAGACAAATCCTGTGACACGGTAACATTATAGGTGCGATTATGAATGCAACGCTTAAGGTCATCCACGTTTTGGCAATCTTCCTCAAATTCATTGTAGACACAACCATATTGGAAAAATTGGTGTGTATCACTTCCACCAACAACAGGACGAGAGAGTCGTTCCGAGAATTCTCTCATCTTGCTTTGGTAGTGTTGTACTCCCTGTGCATATAAATCCTTTCCATTTAGATCAAACGCATCTAGTTGGTTGAGCTGTTCGTCTTTTAAATGGTAAAGAGGTGTACTTTCACGAAAAGGATGTGCACCGATTTTTAAAAGATTGTAAGGGGCTGTCATCTTCATTAGTTCATCAAACGGTACAAAGGATTCCTTCTCGGTATGAGCATCGAGAGCCTCGCGTACTTGCAATATATCCAATCGATCCCCGATAAGGAGAATGTGTCCCGTTTCTTTAATATCTACTTCCATCCCGGGAAATAATTTAAGGCCGTTAATGTCATAATAGCCATGTTCATACGTATAGGTTTCTTCTAAATAATCATAAATATCTGTGAAGCGACTTGTATTAAAGTGCTCCGTCATAGCGAGTGCAGTTAGCCCATTATCTTTTGCTTCTTTCATCATTTCTTTAAAATAGTCAGGCATGAAGGTAGATTTTTTAGAAATTTTCACATGACTATGGAAATCTATATTCATTTTATTTTCCTCCTTGTTAGCTTATTAAGAATCCCATTGCAAATACGCCAATTACATATATTGTGGATATTGCTAGAAAGGCATAATCCCTTTTTCCCATCTTCATATGAGCGAGTTTAATCTTTTTTACTTCGGGATGATTAAACCCATAAAGACTTCCTTTGGTTTCGAGGGCTTCCACCGTTGTTCGAGCTCTTTTTGATGTACTTAAAAGAAGCGGATAAAAGGATAAGACAGCCAGCTTAACAAAATAGAGAATGGATCTTATGTATAGGAATCCTCGTTTTTCTGGCGCTTTTCCTCTTAACCGAAAGGATAAAAAGACGTGATGATACTCCTCCAATAAGCTAGGGAGCATTCGATAGCCATAGGCAATGCTAAAAGAAACCTGCCCTGGTACCCCAATCTTTAGTAATCCATTACTAAGCTTATCTGGGTCCATCGAACAAAACACCGTAATACTAGCTAAAGAGATGATAGATAGTTTTAACGTTAATAGCAGGAGCGGAAGAATTACGCTTCCATCCCCACCGAAAAACCACGATGCCAGTAATAGATAGCCGCCTTGTCCAAGTAGGCCGAGACAAAGGATAAATAGGATAAGCGGACTTACTTTGATAGATATCGTAGTCCAAACCATGAACAGGAACAAACCGAATAAAATGATCTCGTTATGAAGAAACCAAGGTGCGAGACCGAAAAATAAATACCAGATAAATAGAGTTCTAGGATCTAGCCTTGCTAGAAACGTATCTCCGTTTCCATATGCTGTATGGAGGAGCTCTATCTTCATCTGTTCAACGGAAAGCTTATCCGATAGTTTGCGGGTGTATTCCATGTGACGACTCCTTTCCCTGCATCACTTTAACGAAATCATCAACGGTGTATGCGAGAGGGGACAGGTTTAAATGTTTACTAAGCTGTAAAATCTGCGGTGCTCTTAAACCAGCCAAATCTAGTAATGCTTGGTTTTGAAAAACGGATTCCCGGTCGCCGTCGTGGATGATTTCCCCTTCATGGAGAACGATGATACGATTCGCCCACTCTGCTACTAATTGCATGTCATGCGTGGCGATAACGACAGATTCTACTTGTTCTTTTAGGGATCCAATTAATCTCGTAATATGTTTTCTCGTTGCAATGTCCAAGTTCGCGGTTGGTTCATCAAGCAAAATAACGGATGGATTCATTGCGACTCCAATCGCTAGTGATGCCCTGCGCTGTTGCCCGCCACTCATCAACCGACTGTCTCTGTCTTGTAAATGGGTTAAATCATAGGCTTCTAGAATTCGATCCACTATGTTTTGATAACCTGAAATTTTTCGAGACTTCAAGAAAAACTCCACATCTTTTCGTACGGAATCTTCAATAAACATTTCCTCTGGGTTCTGATAAATGTAGGTTACAAGGTCTGCCAATTGCTCCGGACTTTGTTTTCTTGTATCCAGATTCTTGACCAACACTTGCCCGGTTTCCGGCTTGGCAAGACCGGTAATGAGACGCATGAGAGATGATTTCCCTGCCCCGTTATTGCCAACTAGTGCAATAAGATCCCCTTTATGGATGTTTAGGTTCAAATCTTTTAGAACTGTTTTTCTTGATCGATTTATCGTTTTATAAGAAAAGCTTACATTCTCCATTTGGATAATAGATTTTCTTGGTTGGGATAAAGGTATCGAAGGCAAAGATGTCACTGCAGTCCTTTCCGAGAAATAAGGGATAGCCTCTTCTAGATGAATAGGCAACTGCTCCTTATTCAATGGATCTATCGAATAGGCTGCTTGTGTCACTTGGGGAGGATAGATTTGTCGAGCCATTAATTGCTCAACCTCTCTCAATCCATCCGCCGTTTCCTTCTTCCATATGACCTGGCCATCCTCCATTAACACAATATGCTTACAATAATCGGCGATAAATTCTGTATGATGTTCGATGACAATAATTGTTTTTCCATACTCTTCGTTGAGCATTTTTAAGATACGATAAGTCTCTTCCGCATGAGCTGGATCCAGTTGCGCAACGGGCTCATCGATAATAAGGACATCTGGATCCAAGGATAAAACACCGGCAAGGGCGAGCAAATGCTTTTGCCCGCCACTTAATTGCCAGATAAATTCCTCATCATGACTGTGAAGTCCAACTAAGTTTAATGCTTGTTTGCCTTTTTGTTTGTAGTCGGGATGCCCATAATTTAAGGGGGCAAAGCTTGCGTCATCAAGCACACGAGGACTGACAAGTTGGTTTTCAAAGTCTTGATAGACGTAGCCAACGTTTTGGGATAGTTCTGCTACTTTGTGTTCCGTTGTTAGTAAGTCATTGACTGTGACTGTTCCAAAGAAATCCCCTACATAGTATTGTGGAATTAATCCATTAAAAAGCTTGCATAGCGTAGACTTTCCACTCCCATTGCTTCCCATGATGGCGATAAAGTCTCCCTTATCAATCGTAAGAGAGACATTTCGCAATACAGGCTTTTCTCCTCCGGGATATTGAAAGGAGACATTCTCAATCACAAGCTGTTCGATCATGACGGGATCCTCTGATCTTCATCGTTATCGGAATTGTTTTGTTTCACTCGCAGCATGATGATGATCGTAATTGCCGCAACCAAAGCCGCAGCACCGATGCTAACCCATATAAACCAGTCTCCGAACATTTCAAGGAAATCTGCTTCCCACTCTAGGTTGAAATCCGTTTCCGATAAGTATTCAAAAAGGAAGGCACTGCATGCTAAGAGAACAGCGATGATGATTAATCTTGGGGCAAGCACTTCTTTCGTGGAGTATTTAATCGTGTTGTCACGTGGCTTCATGCCAAGTAATGGCTCAATTTTTCCATAAAGGCGAGGTACTAAGTATAAAGTTGGAAGTAAAGCAAAGAGAATACCGGAAAATAAAATATCGTTAAAGAAGGCAAATCCTTCTATAACAACGACGCTTTCCGCTAATCCAGGTACGGTTTCTAATTCCTCGACTCCTATCCAGACTTTAGCGATGTCTACTGTACAGCTAATGAATTGGTGAATCGCGACGCCGAGAATAGCGGCAGTTGCCACTTGCCTCTTATTTCGCGGATTGCTAACCAGGGACCCGGCAATAAACATGGCTAAGGAAAAACCAATGAATTTCTCCAGTTCACCAAAGCCGCCGAACTGACCGAGCATGATTTCGCCAAAGATGACTTCCCCTAGCGCAGCACCAATCGCCGCATACAGTGGATGGAATAAGATACAAAGGGTTAAAGGGATAAATGCAAAATACTCGATGGAAAACTCTACAGGTCCAAGATGAAATGCGGGAACAAGTTCGGTAATCATGTTAGATAATCCGTATAAAGACATCGACAAAATAAATACCATCATCTTTTGAGATTGTGTTAAAACATATCTCTCTTTTAATTCGTTCAAGTCTATTACCTCCTTATTTTTAACTACCTCCATTGTAAAAAATCAATATTAATCTCCTATGTTGTCCAAGTAAAACTGCTGTAAATTTTGTATCATTTTTTAACATTTTGTAAAAAAACTTACACACATATAGGTTTGAGATTCCTTATGTGCTATGCTCCAGTTAAAACGGGGGGATTTTGTATGTTACATGTGAAATGGGATACCACGCTATTGTCTCCGAGTCAATATCAAATCGCCGACTACATCCAAAAGCATACTCAACAAGTGCTACTATCAACCGAGCAGGATATCGCAGATGCGGTTCAAGTCAGTATTGCATCAGTATCAAGATTTTGGAAGGTGGTTGGTTATCAAAACTTCAAAGACTTTAAACAAAAGATGCGTGCCCAATTAGAAGTCTCACCGGCTGGGAAAATGGAAAGTATTATGGGCAGGGGAGAAGGAGAAGAGTTACAACACCACATCCTGGATTTATCAGTTACACATCTATATAAGACGATGCAACAGTTTTCTAGTCAATCGTTCCGCCAAGCGGTCAACTTTTTGACCGAAAGTAAGAGGGTGAGAATCTATTGTCCCGGTCCATCAGAAGGACTAGGTTCCCTGCTTCAGTATCGGTTAGGGAGATTTGGTCTTGATATTCGGGTGATGGAGAAGAGTGGAAGTGAATTATTCGAAGAGCTCATTCATTTGGAAAAAGAAGCGGTCGTGGTGCTATTTGGATTCGTGCGCTTGCTTCCGGAGGCGCGAGTTATTTTGGATTACGCAAAAAGGATCGGATACAAAACCATCATTATTACCGATCAGCTTATTGCGGAGTTTTCTACACAGGCTAACTGTGTGTTGTTTGCAAGTCGAGGGGAAATAAGAGAGTTTCACTCCATGGTCGCGCCCACTTTTCTTATTGAAAACTTGATTATTGCAGTTGGAATGGAAAATAAAGAAAAGAACTTGAAAAGCTTAGAGATGTTAAGTGAGGTTAGAAAGCGATATGGGAAAGAGTTGCCTCGTTAGTGTAAACGAAAATAGCTAAGTAAATGTCGATATTTGCCTATAAAAGCCACATACTACTCAAAACAAGCATGCCAAATAACCTTTCGTTTTATGCTGTAATGCTTTTGTTGTGCTATTTAAACTATGGTTCCTATATGTGTTATATGGTTTGCTCTTTTTTCTTAAAGATACCAATTAACAACATAATAAGTCCTATAATGAAAATGATCGGGAAAAGTATTAGGATTGTTCCTGGTATTGCCCATCCATTCTCTACAATTGATGCATATGTTAAACCGATCGCAAAAGATAAGAACGGTGAAATGGCCAACATAAGAGCTACGCCCCAAACCATGTATTTTCTTTTATTGGACTTGCCTGCGCTGAGTTGATAAGCTACAAGTGCTCCTATCAGGGCAATTCCATATCCTACAGCAAATGCCACTTTAATCATTCCTTTCTCTAGTATATTTTCATATTATACCCTTATAAAGTATTCTGCTCTTTCTTTAGATCTTAACCACATGAGTTTTCGCCACTATATCGTATAGAGATTGTTTCTTTTTCGTGAAAATGGCTGTCAATATGTATGCGAATATAAGTGCATAGATGAGTCCGCCAAGCAGATAGTAGGTGAACGGTACTTCACCATCACCTAAATAAATAAATAAATAAATCGATAAACAAGGAAATGTGACAACTCCCAAGGTAATATCTTTAGTATGGTTCGAATAGTTACATGCATCATGGATAATGCTTCTCCGTTTTTTCCAACCACTCGTATTCCGGTTTTCCTTTTTCCAAAGGACTGTTTACCAATGTTCGAATCGCTAATGATAAAATATAGTGAAATAGGAAAAGTCACCAATAAGAAACCAGTAAACTGAGCTACTATTAGGGAGCCATTGAAGAATCCCTGTAAGGATGGAAATAGAAATACGGTGAAGATAAAGAGTACGACTAAATAAAAGAGAATAAGGATGTAATCAATCATGAAAGCTTTAAAGCGGAGTAAAAATGAAGCATTCATTCACAAAACCTCTTTTCGTTTGGAATTGTAATTTTACTAACACTTTTATTTATTTTGCGGACTAATTAATTTGTTAGAGGATACAAAGGATATTCCCATTGATGTGTACATTCTTCCAACATATAATACCCTCTTTCTTCATTCGGCACGAGACGAGAGCATTGCTGTGTAGGTATTGCCCCTTCACCGTTATTATTGGATACATCAATCCAGCTTTGATCATACTCCTTATCATAGCGGATTTTTAAACGGTTTCCATTTATCGTAATGGTATGACCGTTGTCTTTATTTTTCACTTTATCGATGAAAGCTTCGATATCTGTTGCACTTACAGATTGAGAAAGGTTCAAGTGTACATCCTTCATTCCTTGCGAAGTCGGAAAACGAACGGTATTACCACTGATCCATTCTTCATTACCTAAACCTAGAACTCCTTCTGCCCCCAACCCAGTCGGATGTTCCGTGCCACCTATCATTAATGTAATGGATTGGTCATTAAGATGCTTACCAATAAAGCCAAACGTTGTCTTGTAAAAATTATAAAAATAGGTTGTTTCACCTAACGTAGCATGCCGATATTCAATGACAAGTGAATGATGACTATTAGGAGAATCAATTTTTGCATAGCTATTATCTGCTAATAAAACCATAAATCCATGTGCCATAAAAAGAAGAATACCTAGTATTAAACCGGTGATGGACCATACTTTATGGTATCGAGAAGAGCGAAAGCCGATTACGGATAGAACGATAATATTAATCCCCAAAGGAATCAGATATCCTGTTGGTTTCAATAAAAGAATGAAATAGTCTGTAACATGCATGATGATAAGTATCAAGTCTATTACACCTAACAGAATTAGTAACCATTTAGTTTTCGTCATCGTAGATTCCCCATTCCAGAAGGTTGATTCAAAGACCTTAAGTTAAATAGCTTAGCAATCTATCAAAAGAATGGATCTCGGCATATGGTTTTATATCGGTATCATTCTTATTCATATAAGGATTAAACCATATGCCCTTCATATCTGCATTTTGACAACCACCAATATCCTTTTCTATGTCATCTCCAACGAATAATGCGTCTTCCAGTTGCACATTAAGCTTATTTAATGCTAATTCAAATATACGTTTGTCAGGTTTACTAAAACCCACTTCTTCAGAAATAAGTATTGTATCAAAACAACTATTTAAATTTGTGTTCATTATTTTAGCTTTTTGTCTCTGAGTGGAGCCGTTTGTTATAATTGCGACTTTAACTTGCCTCTTTATAGCATTCACGGTGTCTATGGTATTTTGGTTTATAGAAAAACAGTGAGGAAAATGATTATTCCAAAAATCTTGAATGTAACTGCGTGGCAACCTATATTTTGGTGGATATTCATCAAAAAAAGATTCCAAAACTTTTGTTTTATCACTGTAGCCATAGCTTGTATTATCGTGTTCTTTAAACTTTTGCAACATTTTACTTTTTGTAGAGTGTTTAACATTCTCATAACACTTTTCTAAAATTATTAAAAACATGTTATCTACTGCATGATTCCTATCGAGTAAGGTATCATCTAAATCAAATAGCATTGCTTTATAACCGTTCAAATAACTTCACAACCTTTCTCACATTATAGAAATAATCCCAAGTGAAATCTGGTTGATTACCTCTGGCTTTTCAACTACTGTACGGTGACCAGCGCCTATATGTTAAGCTTCAATCCTTCATGTGTAGGCTGAAATCCTAAACGAGTATAAAAGCGCAAAGCATCCTCTCGCGTTTTATCGGTCGTTAATTGCACGATCTGACATTTTCGTTCTTTGGCGCGTTCAATCGCCCACTTTATTAGGAGACTCCCAATCCCATTGCCTCGGTGATCGGAAGAAGTTCTTACCCCTTCGATTGTCGCTCGCCAGCTCCCTTGGTGGGTGAGGTAGGGAGTGAATGTTATTTGGGCAACACCAATTACCTCTTGCCCTAAACAGCCCACGATTAACTCATTGTTCGGATCTGAATCAATCGCCTGAAACGCTTCATCATAGGAAGGTGGTAATGGATCAGCATAATGCTCTCGTTGACTCCCTAAAGGATCGTTCGCCAGCATCTTTACAATCTGCGAAACATCATCCATTGTTGCTGTCCGAAAGTGTATCGGTCTATCCATACATTTCACCTCTTATCTTTATAAACTTTTTCAACAATCTTTTAGAGCTAAATCCAATGTAAAACCTTTCCATATGCTTTACTGTTTTCATTATAAACGAAAATGGCTATTCGTAGGTAAAAGTTTCAGGTAAAGTGACGGTAGGAGGGATAAAACATGATCAAAGGACTCAATCATTTACTTTTTTCCGTATCGGATTTGGATGCGTCCATTGCTTTCTATCAAAATGTGTTAGGTGCTAAGCTGCTAGTGAAAGGTCGAACCACTGCTTATTTTGACCTGCAAGGGATGTGGCTAGCTCTGAATGTGGAAAAAGATATACCGAGAAAGGAAATCCATGAATCTTATACGCACATTGCCTTTTCCATTGAAGAAAAGGATTTTGAAGCAGCTCGTGAAAAGCTGAAACTGAATCAAGTCAACATTTTGGCGGGACGTGAGCGGGATGAGCGTGATAAAAAATCTATCTACTTTACCGATCCGGATGGCCATAAGTTTGAGCTCCATACAGGTACGTTGCAGGACCGTTTGGATTACTATAAAGCAGATAAAGGGCATATGGAGTTCTATGAAGAATAAAAGAGTAAGCGCCCGGGTTTAGCTGGCCTTCCTTCCTCGCGAACCGATGTTAACTTATCGTACGGAGGTGAGGGAAGTCTCGCTAGTTGCTGGGCGCTGGAGCTGGACGTGGCTATTGCAGTATGTTATCCACACCAGGGAAATTTTATAATTTACAATGCAATAAAAAAAGCCAGGCGAATCAATCCGCCTGACTACAAAGAATAAAACAATTTCGTGTTTTGATAGATTTGTTGATACACGTCGTGGAGTGGAACCTGCTTTAGTTGGGCGATCTGTTGTATCACGTGGTGAATCATTTTCGGATGAGTCCTTTGATTTTGAAAGGGCCCTTCAAAGGCCCACGGTCCATCTGTTTCGACCATCATTTGATCAAGAGGATACTTTTGGATTAAGCTCTGAATCTCGGTCTCATATAAGCTATCTGGCGTGAAGGATACATAATACCCGTTTTCTATCATCCGTTCCACCGTTTTCAAATCTCCCTTAAACCAATGAAAGTGAGCCTTTTGCACGTTATGTTTTTCTAAAAGCTCACAAACGATAGGGGCGTGTTCATAAACCGCGTGTAATATAATAGGCTTTCGGATTTGAGAAGCAATCACAATCATTCGTTCTAGAAACTGAATGTAAGGATCCAAGGAAATACTTGGGTTTGTTTGCTGCATATAATAAGGGAGACCAACCTCGCCAATAGCAACCATAGAGCCTAACTCATAAAGAAGGAACTTCTCCAGTTCTAGCTGTTCTTCTTTACTCGGAAGCGCTTGTTCAGGATGATGACCATATGCTGGCTTAATTCGGTAATCCTTCTGATGAAGTTCTAGGTTCCTTTTACAGGAAGAAAGTGAATAGGATACAGCGATAAGGGATTCCACATCGTTCTTCTCCAAATCGGCCAATAGACCTTCCCGTTCTTCTTCTTTATACATGTCGAAATGAATATGAGCATCAATAATAGTTTTCATAATGACTCACTCAGTTCTGCATAGATTTGTTTTTTACAGGCTAGGAAGTCTTCCTCTAATAATAAGTCTGGTTTCCGGGGACGAGAAAATGGAATGATAAATTCCTTTTTCACGGTTGCAGGCTTGTTAGATAATACAATGACTCGATCCGATAAAAAGATAGCTTCATCGATATTATGAGTGACGAATAATATGGCTTTCTGCTGCTCCTGCCACAAATCTATGAGCCATGTTTGCATATCTAATCTTGTAAACTCATCGAGTGCAGAAAAAGGTTCATCCAAGCAAATGATAGATTGAGGACTTAATAGACTTCGAACAAAAGCAACTCGCTGTTTCATCCCACCGGACAGCTCGTGTGGATAAACGTTCTCATATCCTTTTAATCCAGCTCGATTTAACATCTCTATCGCCTCTATTTCCTTATCTTCTCCGGCGATTTCCGCAGCTAGTGTGACATTCTTTAAAACCGTTCGCCAAGGAAATAAGGATGGCGATTGCGGCATGTAGCTTATTTTTCCCTTCTTGTTGGTAACCTTTTCTCCGTTAATGTGAAAATCTCCAGAGTTCGGCTGCATTAGGCCACCTATTAAGTGGAACAATGTACTCTTCCCACTTCCGGATGGCCCTAAAATCGAGACGAATTCTCCCTGTCTTACTGAAAAATGAAGATCTTCTAATACAGAAGTTTCCCCGAAGGATTTGAATATGTGCTCTACATCTAATGCATTCATTTTTCTTCTCCTTCTCCTTTCGTCTTCCATCTAATGAGTCGACGTTCGACCCCTACAATCAAAGTAAAAAATAATAAGCACAGAACAATGATGTATAGGATGGCTACAAATACGCGGTCAGTTCGAAAGGAAGAAGAGGCTAACGTCATAAACACACCAATTCCATGATTTCCACCAAGCCATTCTGATATGACTGCACCCATTACACTGTAAGTGGCTGCGATCTTTAATCCAGAAAAGATGGAAGGAAGTGCATGAGGCCATTCTAGTTTGCGGAAAATCTGCCCCTTGCTTGCCCCTGCCATTAGCATGTAATGCTTGAGTTCATCGTTGGTTTGTCGGAATCCATCCATTGTTGCGATGGCGATAGGGAAGAAGCAAAATAAAGTGATGACAATCACCTTTGGCAAAATCCCGAAGCCAAACCAAATGACTAGCAACGGCGCTAAGACAATCGTAGGAATGTTTTGCGAAATAATCATGAGTGGATAGACGGTTTCCCTTACTTTGGGCATCAAATGAAGAACCGTTGCTACACCCAATCCGATACTGGAACCACATGCAAATCCGATGAGCGTTAAACGGATTGTCGCAAGTAGGTGACCTTGAAATTCTGGCCAAGAAGCGATAACCTCGCCTCCAATCTGAATAGGGGAAGGGAGTAACCAGGCTGGGATCTCCAGCCAACGGCTACTTACCTCCCATATTAAAAGTAGAAGCAGGATTAGCGTGATAGGTCGCCATCCTTTTTTCACCCAATGATTCATCTATATTTCTCCGTTAAAGTGTCCATAGAAGCGCCGTCCGGCTTATACAGTACTTTAATTTGCGAGATAATACTCGGACTTCCTAGTTCAATCATTCTTTCATTCATCTTTTCGACGATGGCAAATAGCTCATAAAGTTCCCCTTCCATCGTCGTCTCAAGCGGATGCACTTCATACCTGACACTGGCTTGGTCAATGATGGCAATCGCTTCATCTACAAAAGGAATGACATCTTCACCGTTTTTGGTCTTCGGTATAATTTGAATACTTAATAGTGCGTTTGCCATTATTGATCCTCCTTCGGTAAAAATTCATTCGTAAAGGCTGCTTCTGCATCAAGTTCTTTTTCAAGTAACTGATTGTCGACCATCCAGCTTGCGTAGTTCTCCCAAACTTCCAGCTTTTGAACACCCCATTGCTCGGCATCATCTTGATATTTCGGGGATAGCCATTTTTGACTAGCTTTTACGAGCTCTGGATCGAGGTCTGGTACTGCATCGATCAAAATATCTGCAGCTTCTTCTGGATTTTCGATTGCATATTGATAGCCTTTAGATGCAGCCGAAACAAATGCTTTTACCGTTTCTGGATCTTCTTTAATCTTCGCTTCACTTGTCATAAGAACTGGCGTATAGTAATCGAGTTTATCGGTATAATCCGTTAAATACATCATGTTCAGTTCTTGCCCACGAAGTTCTGCTTCCACACCAGTCCATGCATAGTAAATCCAAGCAAAATCAATATCTCTTTCCACAGCAGTAAAGAAATCGGAGTTCCCCATATTGACGATGTTTACTTTATTCACATCTGCATCCTCTTGTTTCATCAACGAATCAATGACCGCTTTTTCGACGGGATCGCCCCAACCTCCGTAAGTTTTACCTTCAAAATCAGCAGGGGAGTCAATGTTCTTATCTTTCGGTGATGCAAAGCCAGACGTGTTATGTTGAATAATGGCTGCGATGGAGACAAGAGGTACATCTTGTACGCGTGCTTGTGTTAAGCTTTCTTGTGCACCAATTCCAAAATCTGCTTGTCCAGAAGCGACGAGCTGATTCGCTCCAGCTTCCCCAGGTAAAACGATTTCTACGTCCAAGCCCTGTTCTTTAAAATAGCCTTTTTCCTGTGCGACATATAGGCCAGTGTGATTCGTATTTGGCGTCCAGTCTAGCATCATTTTGACTTTCTTAAGCTCTTTCGTATTAGTTTCTTTGCTAGAAGCGGTATCGTCACTTTCTTCCCCACAAGCAGTTAATAGAACAACAAGTAAGGTGCATAAAACGAACATCCATTTTTTCATTTTCTTCGTTCCTCCTCATGATAGAAATCGTTATACCAATTTCCCATGATTCGGCTAAGCCAGTTCGCGTTTGATTTGGATAAATAAAAATGCGCCAAAGGCTAGAGCCTTGGCGCATGTAAACATTAAGATACACATAACGTGTTTGCTTATCCATGTTCCCTACGCTGGTCTCAACCAGATCAGGTTCTAAGGGTCCGTATCTTAAGGATACAATCTCAACCAGCAAACACTGGTCCCCCCACAAGTCGTTTTCTATTTGATTGGTTAACGTTTCGTACTAACTGTGCCATAGTTTTGTTATTTTTTCAAGCTATTAATGAACTTCAATTGGAATGGTTTGGACGTCTTTTCCATTTTCCACAACCGTTACATCCACCATTCCTTCTTCCTCGAAAACAAAAGAATCCACTTGATAAATGAACTGAATTCCATGTTCTTTTACTAAATCCTTTGCTTCTTGAGCCAGGGTGACTCCTTCTATTACGGTCGATTTCTCAGAGGGGTAGTCCACACGTAATTCAACATCTTCACCCAGGTTTATATCATTCCAAAACACGAGGTGAAAACTTGTCTCTTCTTTATTCTTGATAAGCTGTGGTGCATAATAACCGGCTTCTCCAATGTCACCGAAAACTGTATATTCTTTACCTTGTACTTGAATGTCTAAAAACGGAGGTTGATAGGTAGCCATGTAATATACTCCGTAGGATATAGCAAGGATTGCTGCTGTAGAAAGGCCTATAAGTAGCCGTTTAAAACCCTTGTTGGAAAAGCTACTCATAAAGTGGGATTGTGGCGCTTTTTTATCGGTAATAAAGAGGATAAAAACAATAATGAGCAAAACGAAGCCTAACACTACATAAGTCAGGAGCCATCATTCCTTTCGTTTCTTTATATAAAAATAGTAACATAAAAAATGGTTGAATTTTACAAAAATAAAGAAAAATTTTTACATATTCTTGGATGAATTTTAACAGCTCGTTTCATACTACCATCTAGATAGCTCGGATTTATCAAAAAAAGGAGTAGATGAAATGACGTTAAATCAACACTTACCACATGACAGAAGTCTAGACAACAGTATTGCAGTCATGAGGGAGGGATACAATTTTATCCAAAATCGAATGGATAAATATAAGTCTGAATTATTCGAAGCAAGACTTTTAGGAGAACAGGCTATATGTATGAGTGGGGAAGAGGCCGCAAAGCTTTTTTATGACCAGGACAAGTTTAGGCGAAATGGTGCTGTACCGAAGCGAATTCAAAAATCCATATTTGGAGTAGATGCAATTCAAACGATGGACGGAGATGCTCACAAGCATCGCAAGCTTCTGTTCATGTCTCTATTGACGCCAGAAAAACAAAAAGAAGTGGCAGATATGGTGATGGATGAATTATTGGCATCTGTGGACAAGTGGCAGGAGATGGATCAGGTTGTTTTGTTTGAGGAAGCGAAGGTTATCTATTGTCGAGTCGTTTGTAAATGGGCGGGTGTCCCGTTAAAGAAAGAAGAGGAGCAAGAGCGTGCAGAAGATTTCAATGCGATGGTCGATGCCTTTGGTGCAGTTGGCCCGAGGCACTGGAAGGGGCGAAGAGCTCGCAACCGAGGGAATGAGTGGATTAAACAAGTCATTGAAGATGTCCAGAATGGGAAATTGGAAGCAAAAAAAGGCACGGCCGTCTATGAAATGGCCCACCACAAAGAATTAGATGGGCGGCAACTTAATTCCTTAATGGCCGCCATTGAGTTAATTAACATATTACGACCTATCACCGCCATTTCCATCTTTGTAACGTTTGCAGCAGTTGCTTTTTATAAGCATCCAGAGGTAAAGAAAAAACTCCAAACTGGTGATCCTACGTATTTAGAATGCTTTGAACAAGAGGTAAGAAGGTATTATCCATTTGGCCCATTTCTAGGGGCGCGTGTTAAGGATGATTTCAAATGGAAGGACTTCTACTTTAAGAAAGATATGCTTGTTCTCCTAGATCTCTACGGAACCAACCATGATGAAAGAATTTGGGATAGGCCAGAGGAGTTTAATCCGAATCGCTTCCTGAATTGGGATGGGAATCTTTTTTCCTTTATTCCACAAGGGGGAGATGATCCAAAGCAAAGTCACCGTTGTCCCGGGGAAGGGGTAACAGGAGAAGTCATAAAGTCGACCATTGACTTTCTCGTTAATAAAATTGAGTTTGACGTACCAGAACAGGATCTGGATTTTAGCATGGTGAAAATGCCTACTTTACCGGCTAGCGGTTTTATGATGACTAATGTGAGAAGAAAATAGGGTCAGTCTCTAGACGGTTGTCTCTGTGCTAAAGAGTTTTATAATAGAGTTAGAAAGGATTCTAGGGGGTGGCGGTATGGTAAATGGATTACATTTGCCGAAATGTGCAGCGTCTCATGCAAAGCCTGCTATTGGAAAAGGCGATACTTTGCATGAGGTAGATCGTTTCTTTTAAATCGCCTCATAACAAAATCATTTCTGATAGGTCGGCTTTGCACCTTACTTTGTAGTTAAAAAAGATAAGGGGCTGGCAGAAATGAAGCAAGTGAAAGCAACAACGATATTACCGAAACATTTACTAATGGAAATACAAAAATATGTGGATGGAGAACTGCTTTATATTCCGAGACGGTCGGATAAACATCGAGAGTGGGGATCCTGTTCGGGAGGTCGCCAACTAATTGACGAACGGAATAGGGAGATTCGTCAATCTTTCCGTAAAGGAAAGCCGATCGATCAATTAGCAGAGTCCTATTGCCTTTCTCCGGAAACGATTAAGAAAATTGTTTATACGAAGTAATGAAGAGCATTGGTGGTCCTATCCATCAGTGCTCTTTCCTATATGGCGAAATTGTTTATAAATTATTTTCCCCATTTTAATCAGCTGTGATTTTCGATAAAGTAAGAATGAACGTCAGAAAGGAGTTAGGTAGTCATGGAAGCATTCATTCAAAACCATCAGTTTAATTATATAAAACAGCAAGTCCAATCGGTCGTACATGGGCATTCAACAGCCAATGATAAAGGGGTACTTGCTGCCGTGAAATCGATGGCGTTGGAACGTTCAACACAATTATTTAATGACATAAATGACGAACAAAGACAGCTGTTGGAACCAATCGGAAGTATTGTTCATAAGGAAGAAGGGGACCAGTTTTTATCTACTTTAAAGCCTTACGTGATCCCTTTTCAAAAGGTAAGTGCACAAACACTGAAAAAGCTTTTCCCTAAAGTGAAAAAACTGAAAACACCTAGTTTGGATGATGTAGATTGGAAAAGCATTTCTTATTTAGGATGGAACGATTCTGGATCCGAAAAGAAATTTCTAGTTGTTGATGATCTGGAAAAAGGGAAATTAGTTGGATTGCAGGGCACCTATAAGCCTCTCCCCAATCAAAAAGGGATTTGTGTCATTTGTAATCATTTCGAAGAAGTCGGCCTGTTCGTGGCTCATGTGAAAGGGAGTGCGCAAGGTATGTTTACTCGAAAAGGGAATTATATATGTCAGAATACAGAGGCTTGTAATGAACGAATTACATCTTTAGATAAGCTACATGATTTTGTGAATCGAGTACAACAGAAAGAATAAAAGAAGCCACTGCTTATTGAGAGGTAAAGTAGTTCAGTTTTGGAGTACAAGGTACAATTTGTACTGCTTAATTGAACTGCTTTTTTGTGTAAATACGCAACTGAAAATGCTAGGCTAATTAGCATTAAGTATTGCCCCCCTAAACGATAAATATAGTACCAACACCAATTTGTTCATTGTTTTTTGTTGTAAATGCAATAAAGATGGAGTAAAGTTAATGTATGCGATTTATGTTGCATTTGCAACAAAATACGAACGAAGGAGTTAATTATGAAAGAAATACTTCGTGAAATTGGAATGATAGCCAGGTCATTAGATTCTATAAGTAATATAGAATTTAAAGAATATGATCTTACAAAAGGGCAGTATTTGTACCTCGTGAGAATTTGTGAAAACCCGGGAATTATTCAAGAAAAGTTAGCTGAGATGATAAAAGTAGATCGAACAACGGCAGCTCGTGCTGTAAAACAACTTGAAATAAATGGATTTGTTGAGAAGAAAGAAGATAAACATAACAAAAAAATTAAAATGCTCTTTCCAACGGAGAAAGGGAAAAATGTTTATCCTTTTATAATAAGAGAAAATGAGTATTCCAATATCGTTGCATTAGAGGGATTGTCGGAAATAGAAGTAGACACCATTTTCAATCTTCTTCAAAGAGTAAGAAAAAATATAGAAAAAGACTGGGAGTTTGTAAAAAAGGGAAACAAGAGAAATTATTGATTATATAAAGGGGAGACATATTTAAATGACTATTAATATTAAAAAGTGTACCCTTGAAGATTCACGCAGACTTCAAGAAATTAGTTATGAAACATTTAAGGAGACATTTAAGCATCAGAATTCACCCGAAAATATGAATGAGTATTTGGAAAGAGCATTTAACTTAAAACAATTAGAAAAAGAGTTATCCAATATATCCTCGCAATTCTTTTTTGTTTATTTCAATAATGAGGTTGAGGGATATTTAAAGGTCAATACTAATGATGCTCAATCTGAAGAAATGGGTGATGATTCACTTGAAATTGAGAGGGTATATATAAAGACACATTTTCAAAAACATGGGCTTGGTAAATATCTACTGAATAAAGCTGTGGATATTGCGCTGGAACACAATAAAAAGAAAATCTGGCTAGGTGTTTGGGAAAAAAATGAAAATGCTATCGCTTTTTATAAGAAAATGGGGTTTGTCCAAACTGGAGCTCACTCTTTTTATATGGGTGATGAAGAACAGATAGACTTTATAATGATAAAAACACTTAAATAAGTTTTATGAAAGGAGGGGTTATTATGTATATTCCTAAGCATTTTAAAGTTACAGACTTTGATGAAATCAGAGAATTTATCGAGAGGAACTCATTTGGAACCATTGTTACGACAAAAGATGGTAAACCTATTGCTACTCATTTACCGTTGGAGTTCCATAAACAAGGAGATGATTACTATATAACTGGACATATGGCTTATGCGAACCCTCAATGGAGGACGTTCGAGGATGATAATGAAAACGTCCTTGTAATGTATCAAGGTCCACATGCTTACATTTCATCATCTTGGTATAAGTCAGAAAATGTACCAACCTGGAATTATCAATCTGTCCATATATATGGAACAGCAAGTATTATGAGTGAACAAGAATTGCAAGAAGATCTTATATTACTATTACAAAAATATGAACAACATCGTAAGAATCCAGCTTTGTGGGAGAACCTTTCTTCACAAACTAAAAAGCAAATCAAAGGTATTGTTGGATTTAAAATTAAAATGAAAGAAGTTCAAGCTGCTTATAAATTAAGTCAAAATCGAAATGAAGATGACTATTACAACATCATTGATAATCTATATGAGGAAGAAGATTTAAATTCTAAGGCATTAGCAGAAGTGATGAAAGACAAAGAGTGATTTGGTTGATTGACAATAACCTGAGTGTGAGAAAGTGTACTTAAAGTACAAGCAGCAATTACTTTCATAATGGCAGGATAGTAGCAAAAGAAAGAGCATTTTCCGATAGGGAATTTGCTCTTTTTTGTAGTCTAGCTTGCAAAGGTTTCATTTTGCACCTCAAAACTGAACGATTTAAATGTTGAGGTCATACTTTTAGTCGTTATGTAACCTTACAAAACTGTAAGACAAATGAAAGGATATTCAATAGGGATTAGAGACCTTCATCGATACACTAGATGTAGATTAGATTGGAGGTTTGAACATGAATCAAACAGTAGTGAACGTTCAAAATGTGAAAAAAGTATTTGGAAAGCGGAATGAAAACCAATTCCATGGCCTTAAAGGGGTTTCCTTTCAAATAAAAGAAGGGGAGTTTGTCGGAGTTATGGGTCCATCAGGAGCAGGGAAGACAACTCTCCTTAACGTTGTTTCAACGTTGGATCAAGCAACAGGTGGTTCGATAGAAATTGCAGGGACAAATATTACAAATATGAAGCAAAGTCACCTTTCAGACTTTCGCTCCCAAAAACTAGGATTTATTTTTCAGGATTTTAACTTACTAGAGAATTTAACGATATATGAAAATATTGCACTTCCTTTATCGCTGCAAGGAGTTCCATCACGTCAAATCAAGCCTAGTGTTCAGGAGGTAGCGAAGAAACTTGGGATTGAAAGTATTTTGGAAAAGTATCCAGCTACCGTTTCTGGTGGTCAAAAGCAACGTGCAGCCGCAGCGCGTGCTCTTGTACACGAGCCGGCGATTATTTTGGCGGATGAACCAACTGGTGCACTAGATTCTAAAAATGCGAAGAGTTTAATGGAAGCGATGGCTCATTTAAATCATCATCATAACGTATCCATCATGCTAGTCACGCATGATCCGTTTAGTGCTAGTTATTGTGATCGCATCCTGTTTATTCAAGACGGGGAGTTATATAAAGAAATCCATCGTGAAGGTACCCGCAGTGAATTCCATCAATCCATTTTACAGGTCTTAGCGGAATTCGCCTCTGCGGAAGCGGAATAAGGAGGGCGTATTAATGTTAGTAAAATTGTCTCTCGCTAGTATGAGAAAAATGTTTAAAGACTATCTCGTCCTCTTGTTTGGTTTAACCATTTCGATTTCAATTTTTTATATGTTTGAAACCCTTGCACAAAATAAAGCGTTTATTGAATCGAATTCCATAATAGGATCGATTGTGTTTGTTTTCCATGTTGGAACGTTCATATTAGGGACGATAACCGTGTTTTACATTTTCTACGCCACTTCCTTTATTTTGTCTCTACGGCAAAAGGAGATGGGAATGTATTTAACCTTGGGGGCGAAGAAGAGCAAGGTAGCCCAGCTAATGTTTTTTGAAACGTTCGTGATCGGACTAGTTTCTTTACTAGTTGGACTAGGAATTGGGGTGGGTCTGTCCCAGGTTATTGCAGATTTATTGATGAAGCAACTTGATTTTTCCGGGGATGGATTTGAACCCTTCTATATGTCCTCAATAGTCACAACCGTTATTTTTTATGCCGTATTGTTTTTCGTTACATCGATGACGAATGGGTTAAAAATAGCTAGAAAATCTGTATTAGATTTAATTCATGCAGGACAAAAAAGTGACACGATTGTTGCAACTAAAAAGCGAACCTTTTGGAGTGTATTCTTATCTATCGTTCTATTAGGAATAGGCTACTACGCTATGATCAATATGGGTCAGTTAGCGCAAATGGGATTAATCATTGCAACAGCGACAATTATTCCCGGAACGTACTTGTTGTTTATTTCCTTATTGCCTTACTTGATGAAACGACTTAAGGGAATGCGAGCACTTAATGAAAAAGGGATTAATTCATTCACCTTCGCTCAGTTAAGATTTAGAATTCATCAACTAACGAAGGTATTGGGAACCGTGGCGATGCTAGTTGCACTTGGGCTCGGTGCTATGACTGCCAGTCTATCCTTTTATAACAATATGGAGAAACAAGCAGGTCTTTTTCATAGTAACGATTTATATATTCATCAACCTACGGAGCAAGATTTGGCTTTATTAAAGGAAATGGATGTAACCAAGAAGAGTGAATATCGCTATAAGCTAAATGAAGACGGAGTGTATTTCTTAAAAAGTGATTTACTTAAGGATCCACCGTCTGTGAAACAGTTTGATCCGACCATGGCAGAGATGCCGGAGTCTAAAACAATTTCTATTGCGCTTCCAGCAGAGAAATATGCAGAGAGTTCTTCTCAGGACATGAAAAAAATACCAAAAGAATGGTTAATGGCTTTTAACATGGAAATGGGCGTAGATGCGCAGATGTTTCCTAAGAGACCCTTATATATCTTTGGTGAAGAGGAATATGCATCTATACAGGGAACGGAAGAGCAAGTTTTATTAATTCAACTAACCGACTTTTCTGATCACCTCATGCAAATGGAAAAGATTGAAGAGGGACAGAAACAAATCATTAAGGAACAAACAGGTTCCATTCCAGAAACACTAGGAACTAAATATGCAAATTATCTAGGCTTCAAAGCTATTGCCAATGGTACGATATTCATGGGGGTTTTCTTAGGTATTGCCTTCCTAATGATGATGGCTAGTGTCCTCATGTTTAAGCTTCTTTCTGGAGCACCAGTAGATATTCAAAGATACAATATGCTAAGAAAGATAGGGGTAAGAAGATCATTATTAAGTAAGTCCATTTACAAAGAGTTATTTCTTATCTTTCTATTTCCGGCAATTGTTGGGTTGATCCACGTAATTGTCGGAATGCAGATGTTTTCCTTTATTTTAGTGGAGCCTTACACAAAAATTTGGTTACCATTAAGCTTGTTTATCGTCATCTACTTCGGTATTTACTACCTTCTAACCGTACAGTTATATAAGCGAATTGTCTTGCCGAGGGAAGGGTAATACAAAGAATCGTCCATTGATTGGGCGATTCTTGTTTTTTTAAGTAGAAGTACCTATATGACATTTATCATATAAACGAGTGACGATTATGACTTCTATAGCTTGTTTAATTTCTTTACGATAGAGGTATCATAACCTCTAGGAGGCACGTATGAGTAAACAAAAACAAGCTGAATTAAGAAAAAATGTAGCTCCATATGCACAATCGAATACAAAAGCAAGTGTAATTCAAGTATTAAATACAATCCCGCCATTCTTTATCATATGGTTTCTAGCCTACCAAAGTCTATCTATTTCCATTTGGTTAACGTTAGCCCTATCTATTATCGCGGCTGGGTTTGTCGTTCGGATCTTCATCATTTTCCATGATTGTACCCATCAATCCTTTTTCAAGGATAAAAAAGCAAATCGAATTTTGGGAACGGTTACGGGTATCATCACCCATTTTGCCTTTGAAAAGTGGAAAAGAAGTCACTCTATTCACCATGCGACGAGTAGTAACTTAGATAAGCGTGGTACAGGGGATGTTTGGGTGATGACGTTAGACGAATATATCGAAGCATCCTTCTGGGGGAGACTCAAATACCGTCTTTACCGTAATCCATTAGTTATGTTCGGTTTAGGTCCTCTCTATTTGTTCCTCATATCGAATCGATTCAATCGAAAGGGAGCAAATAAAAAGGAGCGTTGGAACACGTATCTGATAAATGGGGTTATCGCACTTAGTTACGCAGTCTTGATTTACCTGATCGGATGGTTCCCATTTGTATTAATTCAAGGAACTATACTCTTTGTCTCTGGGGCACTAGGAATCTGGTTATTTTACGTTCAGCATCAATTTGAAGATTCCTACTTCGAAAATGAAGACGAGTGGGATTATGTTAAAGCAGCCGTTGACGGGAGTTCTTATTATAAACTACCTAAAGTGATGCAGTGGCTAACAGGAAGTATAGGATTCCATCACGTTCATCACTTAGCACCTAGGGTCCCGAACTATCATTTGGAAAAAGCGCATGAATCTACTCCACCGTTACAGCAAGCAACCACCATTACGTTGGTATCAAGCTTGAAATCGATTAGGTTCCGCCTTTATGATGAAAAGTCGAAAACGTTCCTAAGCTTTAAGGAAGCAAAGCGGGAAATCGCAAAATCTCGAACTAGTGTATCCGCATTAGCGAAAAGTCCGAGATTACAGGATAATAAGTAAACAGAAAACCTCTTCCTTATCGAAGAGGTTTTCTCTATTCTTTTGATATAATTTAGATATAAACGTTGATGGAGGTCCTTATGCAGCATTGGTACCATATTTTTCCGAAAAATACGGGATTAAGCTTATATGTCTGGTTAATATTTTGTATTCTTCCTTTTTATTTTATCTTTCGCTCTTCCCATTTAATGGAGATTATATTTGGCATTGTTATGATTGTGTTGTTTTTTGTTTCTTATCGTCTTTCGTTTTTGTCCCGAGGAAAAGGGAGCTTAGTGTACATCTGTGTTGGCATGGAAATGGTCATAAGTATAGTGATGACCTTGCTTTTCGGTTACATTTATTTCTCATTATTTCTTGCTTTTTTTATTGGGAATATCCAGAGCAAATCAGGCTTTATATCGCTTTATGTTGTGCATTTAGTATTAACAATTGCAGCTATCGCCTATGGTTTTATTACCGATACAGATGCTTTCCTGACGCAATTCCCTTTTCTAATTATCAGTTTGATCGGAATTATCCTAATACCTGTGAATATGTTTAATCGGGTAAAAAGGGAGAAATTAGAGGGAGAACTGGAGCAAGCTAACCAAAGGATATCGGAACTAATGGTTTTAGAAGAAAGGCAACGAATTGCACGAGATTTGCATGATACGCTTGGGCAAAAGCTATCCCTAATCGGGTTGAAGAGTGAATTAGCAAGTAAATTAATCCATACAAAGCCAGAAACATCAGAAAATGAGTTGAAAGACATCCATCAAACGGCACGGACAGCTTTAAAAGAAGTAAGAGAACTAGTATCTGATATGAGGGGTGCAAGACTAGTAGAAGAGCTCGTTCGAGTAAAGCAGATTCTAATAGCTGCCGACATTCAAACTCATATGGATGGGTTTCAGGATCTCCAGCAACCAGATACGTTAATTGAAAATGTGCTTAGCATGTGTTTAAAAGAAGCTGTTACAAATGTAGTAAAGCATAGCCAAGCAGACCATTGTTATATCTCGATTCAGGAATCAACGGAACATATTGAACTTGTGATACGTGATGACGGCGTTGGATTTACGCCTGACTCTATTCAAACGGGAAATGGATTAGTAGGAATGAGAGAGCGATTAGAGTTTGTGAATGGAACCATAGATTTATTATCTTCAGACGGAACGATTCTTAAAATTCGTATTCCGAACGTTATAAAACAAAGGAATCAGGAGGAGCCTGTATGATTAAAATTGTCATTGTAGAGGATCAACGGATGCTGCTTGGCGCCTTAGGATCTCTTCTAGATTTAGAGGAGGATATGGAGGTCGTTGGAAAGGCTCGTGACGGTGGGGAAGCCGTTCGATTAGTTCAATCCATTAATCCAGACGTTTGCGTGATGGATATTGAAATGCCGATAAAAAGTGGACTGGATGCTGCAGAGGAGCTAAAGGATCATCCTTGCAAAACGGTTATTCTTACTACCTTTGCTCGACCCGGTTACTTTGAACGAGCACGGAAAGCTGCGGTCAGTGGATATCTCCTTAAGGACAGTCCAAGTGAGGAGCTGGCAAACTCAATCCGTTCCATTATGGACGGAAGGCGAATTTATGCCCCAGAATTAGTGGACATGATGTATGGAAGTGAAGAGAATCCTTTAACGGAAAGAGAAGAACAAGTTATTATGCTGATGGCGGACGGAAAAAATACGAAAGAAATTTCCAAGGAATTATTCATTACGCCAGGTACAGTAAGAAATTATATTTCGGTTATTTTGGATAAACTCGATGTAAGCAATCGAATTGAAGCAGTAAAGCGTTTTAAGGAAAAGGGCTGGTTTAAGTAGAATAGAATTCAGTATTGCATTTTTCGGCGTTACTTATTTCTTTGGGTGTGTAAACCTAAGCCAAATTTTTCATAGAATGGTTTAAGGAAGAGAACTATCATTTTGATATTGCCATTCCGTTCTGTAATGTATTGTTTGAAAAGTTCCTCATTCATGTTTTAAAGCTCTTTATTCATAGATTGAAAGATTTAATCAGAACTATGTATATAAATGGATGTAAAAAAATGTATCTATTAATTTATATAAAAATGGATTATATTTAACATAGAAACTAGAGATAAAAGAGGAAATAGTTATGAAAAAAATTGGTTTTTCCTTACTAGGTCTATTCCTGTTTAGCATCCTATTTACGTCTATTGTACATGCTGAATCTTCAACTGAAAGAGTTATTGTTATATATAAAAATGTTATAGATAAAGAAGCATTCACAAAAGTAGAGGGAGAAATCGATCAAGTTTACCCTAATTTTAATATGATTACAGGGGAAGTACCTGAGCAATTAATTCCTATACTTGAAAAAGATAAAGATGTATTGCGTGTTGAAATTGATCAGAAAGTTGTAATAGCTGGCCAACTTCCAGATTGGGGCATCTATAAAACGAAGGCAGCAGAAGCCCATACCACTAATCTAACTGGAAAAGGGATTAAAATTGCAGTCTTAGATACTGGTATTGCCCCACACTCAGATTTAGTGGTTTCAGCTGGTGTGTCCTTTACGTCTTATACGGACTCCTATTATGATGATAACGGGCATGGGACACATGTAGCCGGTATTATAGGATCAAAAGATAATAACATAGGTACTTTAGGGGTTGCTCCAGATTCTAGCCTGTACGCGGTAAAAGTATTGGGGAAAGATGGAACAGGTCATGTATCCGATATTATTGCGGGGATTAACTGGTCTATCTCCAACAAAATGGATCTTATTAATTTAAGCTTAGGTACTTCAGCAGATTCCTTGGCATTAAGACAAGCGATTGATGAAGCATATTCAAATGGGATTCTTGTTGTGGCTGCTGGTGGGAATAATGGTAATGCAGATGGAACCGGCAATACGGTGGAGTTCCCTGCAAAATACCAGAATGTCATTGGAGTTTCTGCTACAGACTCTTCTAATAAACGAGGGGCGTTTTCAGCCACTGGTTCGGAAATTGAAATAGCTGCACCCGGTGTATCCATACTAAGTACCTATATAAATAATGAATATGTACAAATGAGTGGTACCTCGATGGCTACTCCCTATGTAACAGGTACATTGGCGTTATGGAAACAAGCAAATCCTGACTTAGATTACGTAAAAATTCGACAACAGTTAGAAATTTCTGCAATAGATTTAGGAATAACGGGAAGAGATAGCTTTTTTGGCTTTGGACTTGTACAAGCTCCCAAGAGTATTGCGTTGGATGCAGAAAATATAACCGTAGATAAACCTAGTCCACAAAATATTCAAACACCAATTACGTTAACCGCTCATGCTTCTGGGGGAGCAGAAAAGTTATATAAAGTTTATGTCTATGATGGAACAGAGTGGAAACTGCTCCAGGATTACTCTTCTTCGAATCAATATATTTGGACACCTACTAAACCTGGAACCTATAAGTTTAGCGTTCATGTAAAACAAGAAGGCTCTGTTAATGCTTATGATGATTATGTGACATTAGATTATAAAATTACGACTGCACCTGTACAAGTACAATCCATTGATGTGGATAAGGGAGTCCACAACCTGCTGGAGTCCCAATCACATTGACTACAAATGCAACAGGTGGAACAGAGAAGCTTTATAAAGTGAATGTTTATGATGGAAAAACATGGCGTGTATTGCAGAATTATTCGACTTCTAATACGTTTAAGTGGATACCGAGTCGCGCAGGAGATTATAAGTTTAGTATTCATGTCAAAGACAAAAATTCTAGCAAAGCCTATGACGATTATGGAGTTCTTTATTATCAAGTGTCGGAGCCTGTTAAGGTAAATAGCTTAACGGTGGACAAAGCTAGTCCACAGGTGGCAGGAACTGACGTTACATTGAAAGCGAATGTAACCCAAACAACAGACATCTTATATGCATTTCACGTCTATGACGGGACAGCCTGGAAAGTGCTGAAAGATTATAGTACATCCGATCAATTTACTTGGACCCCTGAAAGCGGGGAGTATAAAGTAGTCGTTCACGTTAAACATAAAGATTCTGTAAACAAATATGATAGTTATGCATATATCAATTATTCTGTTTTAAAAGGACCAGTAGCTTTAACACAGATAGAAACAGATAGACAAAGCCCACAACTAGTTAATGCATCTATAACATTAACAGCTCAGGCAATTGGATTAGGAAATAAATTGTATGCTTTCTATGTGTTTGATGGAACAGACTGGAAGCAATTAAGAGAATATAATCTCTCGAATTCTTTTATTTGGACACCTACTAAACCTGGAACCTATAAGTTTAGCGTTCATGTAAAACAAGAAGGCTCTGTTAATGCCTATGATGATTATATGACATTAGATTATAAAATTACGACTGCACCTGTACAAGTACAATCCATTGATGTGGATAAGGGGAGTCCGCAACCTGCTGGAGTCCCAATCACATTGACTACAAATGCAACAGGTGGAACAGAGAAGCTTTATAAAGTGAATGTTTATGATGGAAAAACATGGCGTGTATTACAGAATTATTCGACTTCTAATACGCTTAAGTGGATACCGAGTCGCGCAGGAGATTATAAGTTTAGTATTCATGTCAAAGACAAAAATTCTAGCAAAGCTTATGACGATTATGGAGTTCTTTATTATCAAGTGTCGGAGCCTGTTAAGGTAAATAGCTTAACGGTGGACAAAGCTAGTCCACAGGTGGCAGGAACTGACGTTACATTGAAAGCGAATGTAACCCAAACAACAGACATCTTATATGCTTTTCACGTCTATGACGGGACAGCCTGGAAAGTGCTGAGAGATTATAGTACATCCGATCAGTTTACTTGGACCCCTGAAAGTGGGGAGTATAAAGTAGTCGTTCACGTTAAACATAAAGATTCTGTAAACAAATATGATAGTTATGCATATATTAATTATTCAGTGAAAATCCAGTAACAATGTCATATGGGATGGAAATCCTTAGCTATCAACTACTACCACTACGATACTCACTTTACAGGTAGTTGCGGGAAAAATATATGCTTTTATAATGTGACGCATTGGAGCCTATCATTACAGATCCGAACTATACAGTAGAGTCATCCAATTCATCTAACTCCAGAATTTCGTATAGGTGAGTAGTTCTTGAACTTTTCTTAAGGAATCGATTTGAAAATGAATTCCCTAGAGAAGGTTTTGTTGTTATCGTACAACCTTATGAAGAAGTGTATATATTTAGTAGCACATCCTCAGAAAAAAGGAGCTTCGGCTTCTTTTTTATTTATTTTCAACATTCAAGTTAATCCAATAGATTAAATCATAAAAATCGTGTACTCTTTATAGATATGAATGAAAGAATTTCTAACAAAAAGAATGGGGAATGAGAAAGTGGCAACACCAACATATAACCGAACAACAATTGTCGCACTGTTACTCGCGGGAGCTTTTATTGCAATCTTAAACCAAACGTTAATGATCACGGCTATCCCGCCGATTATGGATGAAATGGGTATAACGGCCAATAGTGCTCAGTGGCTTACTACGGTATTCATGCTCGTAAACGGAATTATGATTCCAGTTAGTGCTTTTCTATTAGAACGTTTCACGACCAGACAGCTCTTTATAACAGCAATGAGTGTCTTTGCCTTCGGAACGCTTGTAGCAGGATTGGCACCTAACTTTGAAATTTTATTACTTGGACGCGTGATTCAATCTAGTGGTGCTGGAGTTATGCTACCACTTATGCAAACTGTATTTTTAATGATATTCCCGGTTAATAAACGGGGAGCTGCTATGGGATTAGTCGGTCTCGTTATATCATTCGCACCGGCAATTGGTCCAGCGCTATCAGGTTGGGTCACTTCCAATTATTCATGGCGTGTTTTATTCTTTATTATTCTTCCAATCACAATTATCGATATCATCGTAGCTGTTATAGCTTTGAAAAATGTCACCGAAGTAACAAAACCAAAAGTTGATGTTCTTTCGATTATTTTATCTTCCTTTGGATTTGGTGGGTTGCTTTACGGATTTACATCGGCAGGTAATGAAGGCTGGGGCAGCATGATTACAATTCTATCTTTAGGGATTGGAGTCTTAGCGTTGATCGTATTCATTTTAAGACAACTTCGACTCGAGCATCCTATGTTAGAGTTTCGGGTGTTTACGATTTCTATTTTTCCGATTGCGGTGGCCATTGGAATGATTACCTTTATGGGACTAATTGGAGTGGAAACGCTCATTCCTTTATATATGCAAGATATCAGGGACTTTACCGCTTTTGAGGCTGGTATTGCTTTATTACCGGGTGCTTTAATAACAGGTCTCATGTCCCCAATAACAGGTCGTATTTTTGACAGAGTTGGAGCAAAGTGGTTGGTTATTACAGGACTTTCGATTATTACAGTCTCTTCGTTCCTGTTTACGGATTTGGGACCTAATACGTCCTTAACTTACATTACAGTCATGTACAGTATTCGAATGTTTGGGTTATCTATGGTGATGATGCCGATTGCGACTGCAGGATTGAATCAGCTACCAAAACGATTGATTGCCCATGGTGCAGCAATGGATAACACGATGAAACAAATTGCAGCATCTATAGGGACTGCCATACTCGTAACCGTGATGACGAACACAGGGGAAGCAGCTGCCGATCGCCCGGAAATTAGTTTTCCAGAAATCTATGGTGTAAATATCGCTTTTATTGTCGTGACAGCTCTTTCTCTTTTAGGCGTTATCCTTGCGTTCTTTATTAAAAAGTCTAAACCGGCGGAAGAGGAAGATACGAAGGTTGTTTTAAAAGGATAGGGAGTATGAAGGTTGTGCTAACTTGCACAACCTTTTTTCTATAATAAGGTGCATACCGTTTTCGATTAGACATTACCATTAAATAAGCGTTACTATTTATATAGATTAGGGGGTAATGAACATGAGTGAAAATCAAAAGGTGACCATCCAGATTAGAGATAATGGTTCAATGCTCGTTAAAGGGGATGTCGAGTTACTGGATGCGGAAGGAAACAAATTCGAAACGAAGCCAGCGTTTTCCCTTTGCCGCTGTGGACATTCTAAGAATAAACCATTTTGTGATGGAACCCATAAGCAAATTGGGTTTGAGAGTAGTCCGAGAGCATAAAGAAAAGCCTTCACACAACAATTGTGTGAAGGCTTTTCTTTAATTTACAGATTGCTTATTCATTTTAATAACTTCTTGGACTGTCTCGTTTAATAGTTCGGATAAGTTTTCGTTGCTGTTCGTCAATCCGTCTACTGTCGCACTCATTTGTTCAAGGCTAGCTGATGCCTCTTGAATAATGGCTGCCAAGTCATTGGTAGAGTTCTCAACTTCATTAGATTGTCCTTGTACCTGTTGGGACAAGTGAGTAAATCCTTCTAAACCCTTGTTTAACATCTTTAATGTTTCGGTCATTGTATTGAAATAACCAGAAACCTCTTTTGTGGAAGCAACGCTGACTTCAATAGTTTCTCCGCTTTGCTCCATTTTTTCAATCGCTTCTTTATTACTGCTATTTAATTCAGAAAGATTTTGGGTGATCTTTTGCGTTGTTTGGCCGGTAACATCAGCAAGCTTTCTGATCTCCTCCGCGACTACAGCAAATCCTTTTCCTGCCTCGCCAGCACGTGCTGCTTCAATCGAAGCATTTAAAGCGAGCAAATTCGTTTGTTCTGTTATATCTCTAATGGTATCAGCAAACTGGTTCGTCTCTGATATCTTCTCTGTTAATACGGTAAATGACTGACTTAAGGATTGAATAATCGTTTGAAGATGATGAATATTTTCCGTTAAATTATTCACCTTGTCTTGACCATCTTCCGCATTGCTCTTTATTTCATTAGACCCCTCGTATAGCTTAATAGAATCCGTGTACACTTCTTCCATATTGTTCTTCGTTTCATTCGTATTTTGAGAGATTCCTACGATTTGTTCAGATTGCGATTGACTCCCCGCTGATATTTCATTGATCGCGTAAGCCATTTCTTTTTGAGCATAGACGTTTTTTTGAAATTGCTCATTAATTGTTTCCATGTTGGAAAGGATGGAAGCAACCTTTTCCTCAAGATAAGCTTTTTGTTGTTCCTTTTGATTAGAATTTTCCTCTAATTCTAGTAGGAAAGTTCGAACGTTTTTCTTTTGGTTTTCAGAAAGTCGAATAATGACAAAAAAGATAATCCCGATTAAAACGTACACTAATAAATACGTGCTTAACAATCCTTGAATCAATTCTTTGTCGGCTGTTGCGGTAAAATGATTAATAAATAGCACAATTAACCCTAACAAATAACCTTGTAAAAAGATTTTAATATTCAGATGTACAGCAGAAAACACAGTCAAAAATAAAAGGATTAACATTAGTCGGACACTACTATCATCAAAAACAACTGATATGATAGAAAATAGATAAATAACAGCAATCATTACGTAGGGTAACACAGTTGGCTTTTTTAAAATACGTTGAAAAAGGAAATAAAGGACGACTAATGATAGTACATCTGCGGAGTATATATATGTACTAAACGTGTTTTGTTGAACAATTGCCAATCCAAGTCCCGCTACTGTTGAAACGAGTATGGTGATGAACATAAGTGTATTCTTTCTCATCAAGTCCTTTAATTGCATTTCTTGTACGCTGTTCACTTGGTTTCCCCCTAGCTGAAAAACTTTATATCCTTCCGCTGAGGGCAAATTGCAAGTTTAGAATGTTAGGTGCTTTTATGGATGCCTACGCGCAGAGAGTATAAAATTTTGTAGAATATTGTAGAATAATATAATTATAAGTTGTTTTCAAGCATTTTACAATTGGATTTTGTTTTTTGATGCTGGTAATAATTAACACAAAATGAGGAGCTATTGACTAGATAAAACAAATGTGATTATGAAAGGAGAAATAGCTTTATGAAAATAGGAGTCATTGGAATTGGTGATATCGCTCAAAAAGCGTATCTACCTATACTCGCGCAGACAAAAGGGATAGAGGTGTGTATGTGTACCAGAAATAAAAAAACATTACACGACTTAAGAGAAAGGTATCGTTTTACTTATTCGTGTCAGCAAGTGGATCAGCTGATTAGTCAAGGTATTCATGCAGCTTTCGTTCATTCTTCTACAGCATCCCACGAAGCTATTATCGATCAACTACTCGATCACGATATCCACGTTTATGTGGATAAGCCGATTACATACAATGGTTCTTCATCTAAACGTCTAATCGAAAAGGCGCAAAGAAAAGGGCTTGTCCTTATGGTTGGTTTTAATAGAAGATATGCTCCACCTTATCAATCTCTAGGAGAAATCCCCAATCCTAATATGATTCTTATGAAGAAAAATCGAGGGCACCATGCTGTGGGTTCACGGACCTTTATCTTTGATGACTTTATTCATGTAATTGATACGGTTTTGCATCTTTTTCCTTATCAGATTGAGGAAACACAAATCTCGGGTAAATTGGTAGAGGATGACTTACATTCGGTTGTAATACAGCTTCAGGCTATAGAAGGAATTGCAATTGGTATTATGAATCGAGAGGCAGGAACAACAGAGGAACGATTGGAAGTAATGAATGAAGAGGAGACGAGAATTGTTGAAAATGTGAGTGAAGTGTTCTCCCACCAAAATAAATCCATTCAAAAATATCCTGTAGATGATTGGGAACCGACATTACACAAGCGAGGGTTTTATGCGATTGTAGAATCATTTCTTGCTTCTGTACGAAAAGAAAAAGGTACGTACATTGGATATGAAAAAGATTTGAAAAGCCATCTACTTGCGGAAAAAATTGTTAATCGCTTAGAAAAGAAAGATAAGTAAGCAGGTTAAATAAGCAAAGAGGTCCTTAAATACCAAAAAACTCCACCGTTGGAAGAACCTCTCTACGTCAGTGTTGGAAGCGATACCACTCCGAATCCCTTCTCCCTGTAAGGGTTTGGTTTAAAAAATTACCTTGTAAGATTATCTAACAAAGTAATTGTGTGAATATTTCGATACTGATAAAGTTCCATATAACAAGTGATGTTAACTGATGTCACATAGAGGGGGAGAAAATTATATGGAAATAGCACTAATGGATAATTTATGGGTTATGGTTGGTACGGTCCTCGTTTTCCTTATGCTAGGTGGATTTATTTTACTGGAGGCCGGTTCGACGAGGATGAAAAACGCTGGTCACATTGCTGGAAAAACAATCTTCACGGCTGGTATTGGGGCAGTTGTTTTCTGGGCAGTTGGCTACGGATTGATTTACGGATCTGATGGTGCCTTTATCGGTTGGGGTAGCTTCTTTTACGGGGATGCATCTTTCTCTGGGGAAGGCTTAGCACCTGGCGTAGACATTATGTTCCAAATGGTATTTGCATTAGTGGCTTTAACAATTGCATTTGGCGGGTTTGCAGAACGTGCTAAATTATCAGCGTATGTTGTATTTGCGGTATTATTCTCGGTATTCGTGTATCCAGTAGTTGCACACTGGATCTGGGGCGGCGGCTGGTTAGCTGGTCACGGGAAACAGGATTTTGCCGGGTCTACGGTTGTTCACTTAACGGGTGCAATGGCTGCATTAGCTGCAACGATTATCTTGAAGCCTCGTATTGGGAAGTTTAACAAAGATGGTTCTTCCAATGAAATTGCGGGACATAACCAAGTATTTACAGCATTAGGGGTACTGCTTCTTTGGGTAGGTTGGTTTGGATTTAACGGTGGTAGTACGTTCGGTGTTGCGGATGCTTTCTTTGGATTTGTATCACTTAATACGATGTTAGGTGCTGCAGCTGGTGCGATTGCTGCTATGTTTGTTGCTTGGGCAGTTAGTGGAAAAGCAGATGTTCCATCGATGTTGAATGGTGCGTTAGCTGGTCTTGTTGCCATTACTGCACCTGCTGGATTCGTGGAACCTTGGGCAGCCGTCGTTATTGGTCTAGTTGGTGGTATTATCGTTGTCTTCAGTATGAAAGCTTTTGATAAAGCGAAAATTGATGATCCAATCTTTGCACTTTCTGTTCACGGTACAGTTGGGGTGTGGGGTACACTTGCAAATGGACTATTTGCCGTACCAGCATTTTCATCTGAAATCGACTGGGGGAAACCGGGTCTCTTCTACGGTGGTGGGTTTGAGCAATTAGGTGTTCAAGCACTTGGTGTTGCCGCGAGTGGTCTATACGCTTTTGTTGTCTCTTTCATCATCTTAAAAGGGATGGACATGGTGATGGGAGGACTTCGTGTATCGGAAGAAGAAGAAATTATCGGTTTAGATTTAAGTGAACACGGTGGTTACGGTTATCCAGAAAACATTCCGCATCCAAACGATAAAAAGGGTGCTTAATGTATAACGGTGGAACGAATGGTATTGTCTATAAGTCTAGAAGATTTCTATGAACGTCTCGTCAAACTTTAGAGGCATAGCCTAGTTGAATTGTGCAAATAAGAATTATATTTTTATTGCGAAAGCCTTGCTTTTCCTTATACTTAGGTTGGAGAATCTGAATATTAGTATAGGAGAAACAAGGCTTTCGTATGGATGGCTTGGAATTGCTCCAAGGCGTTGATCCAGACCAAGGGGTTGGAAATGGTGAGTAGGTACAAAGCAATTAAAAAGTGGCGCTATGAAAAAATGAAAGACGTGTGCACTAACCATTTTGAATTAAATGCGCTGCATGATGAAGTGATGAAACGGACGGTTCATGAATCGATAAGAAAAGTAGAAGGAGAGTGGGGCTGTGCTCCTGCTCCCTTTGCTTTCTTTTTAATGGGAAGTGCTGGCAGGTTCGAACAGTCTATTTGGAGTGACCAAGACCACGGTATTATCTATCAAGGGGAGATGAAGCATCAATCTTATTTTCTGGCACTAGGAGAAGAAATAAAGAACGGTTTGGTTGAAGTAGGATACGAGGAATGTGACGGGAAGGTTATGTCTTCAAATCCGTTATGGTGTCAATCGCGTATAGATTGGAAAGGACAGATAATGAGTTGGTTAGAGGAAGCAAGCTGGCAATCTTTGCGTCACTTTTCAACTTTCTTTGATTCACGTGTACTAATCGGTAGTGATGATTATTTAGAGGAGTTAAAGCAATGTGCATTTTTAATCATTAGGGAAAATCCTCGGCTCTATAAACGGTTTATCGATAACGTTGATTTTATAAAAAAAGGAGTAGGTGTATTCGGCCAACTTCTGCCGGAACTTCACGGGGAACAATCAGGGAGTATTCATTTAAAGAAAACGGTCTTTTTCCCATACGTAAACGCTTTGCGATTATTGGCTTTAAAAGAAGAGATAACTAGTCCATCTACTTTATCTAGATTTGAAACGTTACCGGAGCAAATGTATGTTTTGATCGGAAAGTATGAACAAGATTTTATGAAACTACTAGCATTCAGACTTCGATCACGCAAAGATGCGAGGAATTATAAGGAAGTCCACCACATTCCGCTTCATACGTTAACGAAAGAAGAAAAGCATGAATTAAAGCTATTGATGAAAACAGGTTATAAGCTTTTTTCAGAGACGAAAGCGATTCTAGAAAAAGAGTGTTCCACATGGTGATGAATCAAATGATGCAATTTGTGAAACAGTTGTCTAGCCGTGGCTCTTTGAATCAAACAGACCCGAATCAAATTGCTTATATGAGACAGCTTCAACGAGAGCTGAAAGCAAAGGATGTCCTGCATATTCCATTTGATCAGCTACCGGTGGTTGTTTTTGATATAGAAACAACCGGATTTTACCCGGATAAAGGGGATAGCATTCTTTCCATTGGAGCCGTCCGTATGAAGGGAGAGGGGGTTTTAGAAGAAGAGACCTTTTATTCCCCAATTTATCATGAAGATGGCCCTTCTGAGGACATTCAGAAACTAACGGGTTTAACGGCTGAAGAGCTTCGGTCGGCATCTCCTATTCATAAAGTCCTAAAAGAATTCTTTCATTTTGTTAAAAGTGATACGTTGGTTGCCCATCATTCTAGCCATGAAAAAAGATTTATGAAGCATGTTGCCTGGTCGGTATTGAAAACATCCTTTCAGCATCGACTGATTGATACCTCTTTTCTAATGAAAGTAATCGATCCTCAATCCAATCTGCATACTCTAGATGAATGCTGCGAGCATTACGGCATCAAGATAGATCAGAGACATCATGCGTTACATGATGCGAAAGCAACCGCACACTTATGGGGGAGATGCCTACAACTAACAAGAGAACGTGGGTTTTCAGATTTGAAGGAGGTTTATACACATATTGCTCAGTTAAAATAATGTTTGTGTTAATCATGTGAGATCGTGTTCAAAAGTCATTCATCATAGATACACGATTTGCAAAAGAGGGGGGAATGAGGATGAATGATGCCATCCCTGATCACTTATCAACTTTTCCGATTAGTGTTGTGGAAGAGTTAACAAAGCTTACGGCAAGACAAATAAGGTACTATGAAGAGCAAGGGCTCATAAAACCTGGTAGAAATGATGGGAATAGGCGAGTTTATTCTCTGGCTGAGATTGAGCGGTTAAAGAAAATCAAGAAGCTTATTGATCAAGGTATTAACATAGCGGGGATTAAGGCGATGTTAGAAGGGCAATAAGATAGTGATTAATTAGTATGGTTAACTGATTGATAGTTAGCCATTTTTTTGTTCACCTGATGAAATTAGAAAATCAAGAGTAGGAAAAAAGTAACTGAATTTTTCAAAAAGGAAACCGATTTCTTTTCCGTTTCTGCTATAATGAAATTACTTATTATGTAAGCGCTTAAATTTGTGTAAAAGGTTGTGAAAGAATGGAGGCATTGTTGAAGCTACAACAGGTAGAGCGGAGCTTTGGGAAAGGGGACCGAGAAATTAAGGTCTTAAAAGGGATTACAGCAGACTTTCCGCAGCATCAAGTTGTTGCCCTTCGCGGGCGATCAGGCTCAGGGAAAACGACCTTGTTAAATCTTATCGGAGGATTGGATCAACCAAGTAAAGGGGAGATCCACTTTCAGGGTCATCTAATCAGCTCATACTCGGAAAAGCAGCGTACGGAAATGCGTCGTTCCAAAATGGGGATTATCTTTCAATCTTATGGTCTTGTTCCAATGATGACGGTTGAAGAGAACGTAGAGTTTGGTCTCCGGATTGCTGGAATCGATAGAATGGAATGGAAAAAAAGAGTGGCAGAGGCGATCGAATTAGTAGGATTGACGAAGAGAAAAAAACATCGGCCGTTTGAATTGTCTGGTGGCGAGCAGCAGCGTGTAGCGGTAGCAAGAGCAATGGCCCTAAAGCCACCGCTTATCTTGGCAGATGAACCTACAGCTGAACTGGACACGAGAATGGCTTTTCATATTATTCATGCCTTTCAGGAGTTACTTACACATACAGATACAACGGTTATTATGACGACGCATGATCCAGGTATCTTAGAAATCGTCGATCATGTGTACACATTGGAGGATGGTCAATTTGCAGAAGAATAAGAAATGGATAAGGTTGTCCATAGCTATATTGCCTTTCACTCTTGTTGTAAGTGCCTGTTCGATTATGCCGAAAGAAGAAGAGGTGGTTGCTCCTCCTTTAGTAGAGCCTGCGCAGGTAAACTATGATGTAGCAGAAGTAAAAAAGGGTGAGATTATAAATCGTATTACGGGTACAGCGACCTTTATGCCAGCGTACAACGAAGGGTTATTTTATGAGGAGCAAGGTGGAAGATTAGAGAAAATCTTAGTAGCAGAAGGGGATACGGTGAAAAAAGGACAAACTTTAGTAGAAATGGATAATGGAAACGTAGATTTTGAGATTCAAAAAATGGAGATAGAATGGGAGAAAGCAAAAATTAAGTTGGACCAATTGAAGGCACAATCAGCGGATAAATATACCATATCTATTGCAGAGCTAGATAAAGAAAGTATTGCTCTACAATTGAATGAATTAAGAAACCGGTTTACTTCCTCTCAGTTAGTTTCCCCCATTAATGGGGTTGTTACCTTTGTTACCGATGTGAAACTTGGTTCTACGGTAGAACCGTTCCAGTCTTTAGTGGAGATTGCCGATACTTCGAATTTACAGCTTATATATTCAGCGGTAAGTGCGGGCGATATTCAGGAAGTGAAGGTTGGGATGAATGTAACCGTCACGATAGATGGAAAAGAAGTTAAAGGGAAGGTCGCTCAAACGCCGGAAACCGTCCCAGCAGAGGTCTCTGAACAAGACCCTGACTTATATGAACGCAGCCTTTTAATCGATTTAGAAAAGGAGCCGGAAGCGGTAGAAATTGGATCAACAGCTGAAATGGAAATTGTAATGGAACAAAAGAAAGATACTTTAGTAATCCCGATCAATGGCCTTCGAACTACTGGAGGAAGAAATTATGTACAAGTAATGGTGGACGAAACAAAGCGGGAAAAGGATATTGAGATTGGAATCATGTCGGATACAGAAGTAGAAGTGTTGAAAGGCTTAGAAGCGGGAGAAAAAGTTATTCTTAAGTAGGGAGATGCGATTATGGCCATCATAAAAATAATTTTTCGGAAAATGATCAATAATCGTTGGCTGACCGGAAGCTTATTCTTAGGTTTGTTGTTAACAGTTTCTCTTGTTTCTAGCATTCCAACATACATGTCAGCTGTATTTCATAAGCTTCTAGCTAGTGAGCTTGAAAACTATTATCAAGAAGAACAACAATATCCAGGAGAGTTTAGCTACTCGGTCAATTTTACAAAGGATGAGGATATTGATGTTTCAAAGGAATTAACAAACATAGAAGAATGGCATGAAGGAATGATTAAGGAAACCGGTATCCCTCTTTCTGCTCATGCTGAAATATTGAGCTCAACTCCGATGTCTGCCACCTTTTTAGATAAAGAAACGACTACGGATCAGAAGAGTGGTAAACTACTCGCACTTACGAATATAAAGGAGCACATCACAATTACAGATGGAAGTTTTCCAAAAGATAGATTGGTAGATGGAGTCTATGAAGCGATTGTTCCTGAAAAGGCACTGTTAGAGCGAGATATGGTACTTGGCGATACGTTCGTCCTCCATAAAGGGGATACAAAAATAAAGGTTCGACCAGTGGGGACATTTGTTTCCAAAGACCTGAATGATCCTTATTGGGCCTCTTTACCACCAGATTCTTATAGCTCTGATTTTATTGTAGATGAATCGCTTTATCGTTCTTCTTTCATAGAGGAACATATTACTTTACTGGAGACATCGAAGTTTGTGTCTGCTTTTGATTACACGCAATTATTTAAAGAAGATATCCCTACATTACTCGAGCTGGAAAATAAGGTATCCGAAGAGATAGCAGACAGGATGGACACGATCCTACTTGTTGATTTTCCAACGAAAGATTTGATTGGATCCTATGAATCTAAAGGGGACCAACTCACTATGATGCTGTGGTCCCTCAATGTTCCAGTGCTCGTCATGCTAGGAGTTTATCTATTTATGGTTTCTCGACTTATTATTAACCGCCAAGTGAATGAGATTGCTGTATTGGCGAGTAGGGGGGCCAAGCGGGCTCAAATTCTTCTTATTTATTTCATTGAAATTAGCATGTTAGGTGCACTTGCATTTGTTTTAGGCCCTCCGATCGGCTTATTTCTATGCAAAATATTAGGGGGAACGAATGGCTTTCTTGAATTCGTCCAGCGAACATCTTTGCCAGTTCACCTTCAAGCACAGTCCTTCTTATATGGGTTTCTTGCTATATTAGTTGCGATAGTCATGGTAATGATTCCTGTATTTCAGGCTTCAAAACAAAGTATTATTAACCAAAAGCATCAGCTTGCCAATCAAGTAAAGGGATATAAATGGTATTCGGTGCTGTTAGACCTTGTCCTTTTATCTCTGGCTATATACGGGTTATTTACATTTAAAACGAACCGTGGGTTATACGCGGAACAATCTGCAGAAATGCCGATTGATCCTACCTTATTTTTCTTACCAGCTATTTTTATCATTGGCTTAGGGTTATTTATTTTAAGAATCTATCCGTTGCTCTTAAAGCTGATTAATAAGCTAGGGGAAAAGTTTTGGTCCATCTCGCTTTATGCGACTTTTGTTCAAGTTAGTCGCTCTGCGAAGCAATATCAGTTTTTTATGGTATTTCTCATTATGACGATTGGGATGGGGGTGTTTAGTGCCAGTGCAGCCAGAACTATTAACGGTAATTTAGAAGAGCAAATCCTCTATGAAAATGGTGCAGATATTACCATGGAAACTAAATGGGACAGTAATGCCATACAAGCAAGCACTTATGGGGGGCAAGAGGAAGCGACAAATGAAGAACAAGGAAAAGAAGAGTCCGCATCTGATGTCATCGTTTATACGGAGCCGCCTTTTGAACCTTTTGAGGAAATAAAAGGCATCGAACAAGTGACGAAAGTATTTGAAAAAGATGCGGTTAAAGCAGAAACAAATGGGAAAACCATATTTGCAGCACAGCTTATGGCTATTGAACCGAAAAAGTTTGGAGAAACAGCTTGGTTTAAGCCAACCTTACTGGATCATCATTGGTATCAATATTTGAACCTTTTAGCACAAGAACCAAGTTCTGTACTCATTTCCCGAACTACCGCAGAGTCGTTAGGGGCTAAAGTAGGAGATTATATGACGATGCAATGGGACGGCTCGGATTCCGCAGAGTTTGTGATATATGGAATAGTTGATTACTGGCCAGCCTTTAATCCTAATGAAAAAAAGGAAGATGGAAATACTCCTTCCTTGGTTGTAGCAAATTTGCCATATGTACAAAACCTTATGGGATTAGAGCCATATGAAGTATGGTTAAAAGCAGATGAGAATGCATCGAGGGCAGATATATACGCCAGTATGAAAAATATCGAATTACCTATTGTCCGTATGGATGATAATCAACCAAAGGTAATTGAGCTAAAAAACAGTGCCTTTTTGTTAGGATTAAATGGCATGCTGACATTAGGGTTTATTATTTCCATCCTACTGAGCTTCATCGGCTTCTTGTTATATTGGACCGTCACACTGAAGTCGAGAACCTTGCAATATGGGATTTATCGAGCCATGGGGATTCCTATTCATAAGCTTATTGGCATATTGATATGGGAACAGCTTATGACGTCAGGTGTCGCGTGTATGCTTGGCATTCTAGTCGGAGGTATCACGAGTCGTTTGTTTGTTCCGCTGTTTCAGCTTTCCTTTGACCCAACTCAAGTTGTGCCACCATTCGAGGTGATATTCGCAGCAAGTGATGAGCTAAAGATCTATTTGTTTGTCGTCATTATGCTGGGAATAGGTTTAACGATACTCGTCACCTTATTACGAAAAATCAACATTCATCAAGCGGTAAAGTTAGGTGAGGATTCATGATAACTTGTGAAGATCTAGTGAAAATTTATAAAGTGGACGATGATTTAGAGGTTATGGCCCTTCAAGGCTTAGATTTGAAGGTGGAAAAGGGAGAGATGATGGGAATCATCGGAAATAGTGGAAGTGGGAAGTCCACCTTATTAAATATGCTGGGAGGACTGGACCGCCCTACTGCTGGAAAGCTTGTCGTGGATGGTAAAGACCTGTTGCGCATGTCGGATAAGGACTTGGTACGATATAAATTAGAAACGGTCGGTTTTATATGGCAGAATAACGCGAAAAACCTACTGCCCTATTTAACAGCACTTGAAAATGTAGAACTTCCTATGCTATTGAAAGGAAAATATAGACGAGAACGGGCGAAGCAACTTCTAGAAATGGTCGGAATGGGACATCGAACTAATAATAAGCTTCATATGCTTTCCGGTGGAGAACAGCAAAGGGTGGCCATTGCGATTTCTTTAGCGAATAATCCGAATCTTTTACTTGCGGATGAACCGACAGGAAGTGTAGATACACAAACGGCTGATATTATATTAGACGTGTTTCGGAAGTTGAATCAAGAGTTAGGAGTTACAATTGTAATCGTAACTCATGACATGCAGTTGACGAAAAAAATGGATCGTGTCGTCGCAATTCGAGATGGAAGAACCTCAAGTGAAATATTGAGAAAGTCGTATTATGAGGATGTCTTAAGAGAAGAACAAGAAGCGGCAGGCCAAGAAGACTCTCATGTGGAATTAGCTGTATTAGATAAGACAGGAAGGCTCCAGGTTCCAAGAGACTATTTGGATGCCATCGGGATTGGGAAAGCGAACAAACTACAAGTCCTTTTGGAAAACGGACGTATCGTATTAGAAAATCCGAACGAAGCGGATAAAAGTAAAGAGAGAAGTTAAGCTTTCTAGCCTGACTTCTCTCCTTTTAGTACTTAGGAATCTATAAGTGGATTATCTTTTTTGTATCTAGTTGCCTGGCTTAGGCTGTGCCCGCGGAAAGCGACTACCCGCAGAGGAAATCAACTCAGTCTATAAATTTTTTAAAAGCCCTAAGTGGTCTACTTAATCGTAAATTTGAAAATTATTTTTACCGGATCTTTTTGTCATATATAATGCTCTATCCGCGTTCCTTAATAAATCTGCCGGATCTTCTCCATGATTAGGGTAGATAGCAGCGCCGATAGATAAAGTCAGCTTGGTCGTTTGGTTCTGTATGATGAAGTCTTGGTTGAATTGTTCGATTAGTTCTTCGCAGAAGTTGTTTAGGTCTATGATATTAGAGAGAGATGTAAGTAATATGGCGAATTCGTCACCACCAATTCGTGCTACTAAGTTGGTTTTACTATGTTGCACGAGGCGATGTGCCATCATCTTCAACAACCGATCGCCATATTCATGCCCGTATGTATCGTTAACTAGTTTAAAATTATCTCCATCTAAAAACATGACCGCGAGAAATTGATTGTGGGCCTTTGCTTTTTCTATTTCTTCTTTTAAGGCTTGGGTAAAGCCCCTTCGGTTATATACATTTGTTAAATCGTCATAATAAGCAAGGTTTAGGAGTTGGTTCTCATATTCTTTCTTTTCCGAAATATTTCTTGTCACACCAATGACGTATTGACACACATTTCGGTCATCTAATATAGGCGTAAGAACCGTATGGCTATATATTTTATTTTTTCCAATTAAAAAGTAATCTTCATAAACGTGGAGGTTTCGTCGTGATACACATTCTTCGTATTCCTTTTGAATCCGCTCGGTCTCCTTTTCGGGGAGAACATCTTGAAGCTTTTTTCCATAACTGTCTTCACTCAAGTTCGTATGCTCTTGTGCTGACTCATTCATAAAGTAATAATAGAAGGCTCTCTGTTCTACCTTCATTACAAAAACGAGGTCCGAAAAGAAATTCGTAATTTCCAAGTTAGAGCGATCAGCAAGGATCTCAATTCCAAACTTATCAAATTTCTGTTTATAAAAATCCATAGGAATACTCCAATATGTCATATTTTTAAAATGTGCCTATTCACTTTCAGCTTAAACTAAAATGATGCACAATTGACTAAATTATAGCACAAATAGAAGGTAAGGTATATGTATATAGAGAGTCAGAAATCAAAAAGATCCCACTGTATGGGATCTATGAATGACGCTATTTACGTCTATTGTTTCAGCACTTTTTCTATCTTTTTTTCGATTTCTGTTCTTAAATCGGTAGAGAGTGTATCAACGGCTAGTATCTTCTGGAGTTGTTCTACATCTTTTTTGTGAAAAGTAATAGTGTCTTGAATAAAGGGAATGCTTACGGTGTCCGATGCTTTTTCTAAAAGCTCCAATTCATCCGTAGGAGAGACATAGCCTTCTTGAAGCACTCGAAAATAGAAACCGGTAAAACCTGTTTTGGTTACCATGGCGGTTATGTCTTTCAATTGGTTTACCTCCGCTATTTTATAGCAGGGTCCTCTTGGCTCCGATACCTGTATGACGGCTTCTCCGAGTAAGAAGGTATCTCCTATCGAAACATCCTCCTCTTTTAAACCTATAACCGTAATGTTCTCTCCAAAGGATGGGATAGGAAATGGTTTCTCATATGTAGTTTCCCAATACGGATAATGATCGGCACTATACATAAGTAATGCTTTTTCTTCCCCGCCATGATGTTTTAAATCGGCCTGTCCATCCCCTTGCAATCCTTGCTTGGAGAGCCAAGTCTTCTCCTTTACAGATTTTTTAACGAAGGCTGTACGAAGAGGGCGGTCATTAAATATGTATGTATCTGGCTTCCCAACGCTAATGGAGTGGATCCTATATTTCATTCGCTAGAACCTCCTTTACATCATAAATGTTCGTCTATATGTAGGTTATCGATACTATATCACCTTTACCGAGTGGATGCTAGTTCGTAGACAGAGAAAAAGCCCTTTCTCCGAAGAGAAAGAGCTTTTTGGTTTGTATGGTTAGCTTACGCTTTAACTACGTTAGCAGCTTGAGGTCCGCGAGCGCCTTCTTCGATATCGAAAGAAACTGCTTGACCTTCTTCTAATGTTTTGAAACCTTCACCTTGGATTGCAGAGAAGTGTACGAATACGTCGTCTCCACCTTCAACTTCGATGAATCCAAAACCTTTGTCTGCGTTAAACCATTTTACAGTACCGTTGTTCATTGTTTTTCCTCCATTGCGTCTTGCGCGTTTATTACTATTCTTGCTCTATATAATCATTCCAGACGATAATCAACTAAAAAGTCATTATTTCTTTCATCAATCACATACCGAACAACAATAAGTGAACTTAAGTATAACATGCTTATAAAGAAAAAGAAACTATATGCGCGTATTTTCTAAAAATTGGTGAATGGGACCTATAAGACACTTGAAAACGCTTGCTATGTTATACTGTTTTTATTACATAAATGCTGGGGGAAAGGTCATGAGTTTATTCCGTACGAAGGATACCTTAATGGAGTCATTGGGGATCGAAATAAAAGAAGTCAAACCAGATGGTACCTGTATTGCGACCATGCCAGTAGATGAAAGAACTCATCAACCATTTGGATATTTGCATGGTGGAGCATCGGTTGCTTTGGCAGAGACGGTTGTTAGTCTTGGAGCTGCCAGTCTAGTGGATTTAGAAAAAAAGGCGGTATTCGGTCAAGAAATCAATGCAAACCATGTTCGTTCCAAGAGAGATGGGCTGGTTACAGCCACTGCATCCGTGATCTATCAGGGAGGAAGCAGCATGGTGTATGAGGCTCGAATTGTCGATGAAAAGGATCGATTAATCTCCATTTGTCGTTGTACCATTGCAGTTGTGACAAAACGATAATACAGAGAAAAAACAAATCTCAAAGGTTGAGTGTGGACCTTTCGCCTTAGAAATTAGGGGAGGAAGGTTTTGTTTGTACGATAAGAAAATACACGACTTTTGCCATCCTAGGCGATAAGTCGTGTTTTATTTCAATCAGAAGGGGAGACATCTGTGGCGAATCAAGATTCACTTTTTCCGTTAAAATCGCTTTTGTTTTGTTTTCATGCGTCCAATACGATTATTGTTAGTTTTTTACCTCTTTACTTGCAGTTTAAAGGGTTAAGTGGAACGGAAATTGGTTGGGTGTTAGCTATTGGCCCATTAGCCTCCATCTTTGCCCAACCGTTTTGGGGATATATGAGCGATAAGTATCAAACGGTTAAAAAGGTATTAATGATCTGTTTAATGGGGTTACTTATTAGTAGTGTTATTTTCTTTCAAATGAGTTCCTTAACGGCGATTTTAATAATGGCGGCTATTTTTTACTTTTTTGTCTCTCCGATTGGGGCATTGGGGGATAGTTTAGCTCAAAGGAGATCGGATGCTTTAGGAATTTCATTTGGTACGATTCGTACGTGGGGTTCCATAGGGTTTGCTATTTCTTCTTTGTTAGTTGGAGAAATTTTGGCAAGAACGGGTGTCCAACATATGATTTGGCCCTATTTATTTTTCGGGATTGCTTGTTTGGTGATGTGTTTAACATTGACGGATGTGAAAACCGAACAAAGGTCCATCCAACTACGAGATGTGAAAGAACTGATTCAAAACCCACCTTTTCTCATCTTTTTATTTCTAGTCATGTTCATAACGATTACTCATCGTGCTAGTGATAGCTTTATCGGGATATATATCGCTCAGCTAGGAGGCGGGGAAGGGTTAATTGGGATCTCATGGTTCCTAGGTGTAGCGAGTGAAGCCCTAGTCTTTGCGTTAGCAGGCTTTTGGTTTAGAAAATTTCACCCACTTATTTTTATCATCATTGCGGGAGTGTTATATAGCATACGGTGGTACATGTATGCGGCCTTTGACGATCCAGCTTTAATCGTTGCTTTTCAGTTCCTACACGGTTTGACGTTTGGAATTTTTTATTTATCTGCCTTCCAATATGTCACAAGATTAATTCCAGAAAACCTACAATCTACCGGACACTTGGTTTTCGTTTCTGTATTCTTTGGATTGTCTGGAATTATTGGCTCATTAGGAGGAGGAGCTTTAATAGATTCTGCTGGAGGTAGCTTTCTCTACTTTTGTATGGGCAGTCTTTCCTTAGTAGGGGCAATTCTATTACTCATTTATCATGTGCTTCCATTTGGAAAAGAAAGTAAGACAAAGGCGGTAGCCGGATCGTAGGTTATAATCTATCGGGACGTGGTATAATGAGGGTAAAGTGAGGTCAGGGAGGTTCAATAGCAATGAGTTGGCCGTTGATTATATTTTTAATCATACTTTTCATCCTTACATTAGGCGGAACTTTGTACGTGGTGTTTCAAGAAGACAAAAAAATAAAGAAATATGAACAAGAAGGGGACAGTCCAGAGGCGCAGCTACAGCGTTCAAAAGACTACGAAACATCCTCCTTAAAATCCAATATTCCAATCTTGGGTATTATTTATGGGGTCACATTTCTCTTAGCGATTGTGGCTATCGTAATTTATATTAAGTTTCGATGAACAAAAGAGGCAGACTTACTCGTCCTGATTAGGACAAGTAAGTCTGCCTTTTTGTATGAGAGCACGCTTTATGATTTGGGTTAAACTGCCTAATTTTTCGAGAAGGTGGTATGATTAATAGGGGAAAACAGTATGATGAGGCCTTTAATCATGCTCAAAAATTTTCAGGGGGAGAAATGATGGAACTAAGATATGAACCTTCATTCACATTAAAAGATTACTTCGAGGCAAATATGGAAAAATTTGATTCTATCTTGTTATCAGAAGCAGTAAATGTCAAAGATAAGATCAAAGAAATTCTAACTATTGGGAATATTGACCTCGTGAACAATGCTCATAAAACAGTGGGTTACGTGATAAATCAAGAAGTTGAAGAACTTAAAGTATTTGCTAAACAAGAAGGTATAGCTTGGGCTACCCATGCTATAGAACTAACATTTAAGTTGGAGTGGGTACAAGCAATCCGCAGAACCTTGTGGGTTTTCATACAGAAGTTCAATGAGCAAAAGGACAAATATGACATATGTGACTTTTTTCAGTTGGAACAAGAGATTAATAATCGAATTGATACATTTTTAAATACTTTTTTCATTAGTTACTCCACATACAAGGACTCTTTACTTAAAGCACAAAGGGAATTGGTAGAACATCTATCTGTTCCAATTATTCCAATCGATAATTCTATTTGCATATTGCCGTTAATTGGATCTATGGATTCAAATCGCATGAGTATTCTTAAAGAAAAAGTCTTAACAGAAGTATCAGACTTGCGTATTGAAACTATTATAATGGACTTGTCAGGGATTGCGTATATGGAATTAGAGGAAATTTACGAACTCAATAAAATTATTGATGGCATTTCCATGATGGGATGTTCAAGCGTTTTGACAGGGCTAAGAAAAGAAGTTGTAAAACAGATATCAGACTCGGGGATCACATTTAACCCGGACACTAGAAAAAGGGGAACATTGCAGCAAGCATTAAGTGAATTTTATTAATAAAAAAGACAAAGAAAAAAGCTCGGGTTAAAATCCGAGCTTTTTTCTTTGATATAACAACGTCTAATTTCTCAATATTCTAGTTCTATAGGTCTTTTAAAAATACATAGCTTACTTTTCGATAATCCATTTTCTTCTCATAAAATCGGTGAGCATCGACACGTTGTAATCCAGAGGAAAGAGAGATTTTGTTAAACCCTTGCTCCTTTGCCCACTGTTCAACATGTGACAGTAATTGCTCTCCAAATCCTTGAGAACGAACTTCTGGTTTCGTAACGAGGTCACATACCCAGATAAACCTTCCATTGTATAGGGTGACCATAGGCATATATCCGATAACAGCTACTACTTCCTCTTCGTAGTAAAGAGCTGCTAGCTGGTAATGATCGTTCTCTTGTGCTTGTTCCACCAAGGTTAGAAAAGCATCCTCATCTAAGTGTGTTCGCAAATGCTTCATAACCGGATACGCTTCTCTCCACTGATCAGGTGTAACAAGAGACACTATTTTAACAGTAGACAAGACAACTCCCCCTTTAGATTAGGCTTTTACAATTTCCAGGATGACATGAACAGCCTTTTCCATGTTTTCTAAAGAAATATATTCAAATTTCCCGTGATAGTTTTCTCCACCAGTGAAAACGTTCGGTGTTGGTAAACCCATGAAGGATAATTGTGATCCATCTGTACCACCTCGAATTGGTTGGACAAGTGGTTCAATTTCAAGCTTTTTCATCGCATTGTATGCATTGTCAACGATTTCCTTCACTGGCTCAATTTTTTCACGCATGTTGTAATACTGGTCCTTCATATCCAACACGATACTTTCTTCTCCATACTTTTGACGAAGCTCTGCAGCAATGCTTTCGATATTCTCTTTCTTAGCTGTGAACTTCTTTCGATCATGGTCCCGAATAATGTAGTATAACTTAGATTCTTCCACATCCCCATTAAAGGAAATGAGGTGATAAAAGCCTTCGTATTCTTCCGTGAATTCAGGTGCTTCCTCAGATGGAAGTTTACTATGAAATTCCATGGCAATTTTTGCGGAGTTCACCATTTTACCTTTTGCTGTTCCTGGGTGAACATTGTTTCCTTTAAAGGTTAATTTAGCAGCTGCTGCGTTAAAGCTTTCATATTGTAATTCCCCAAGTGGACCTCCGTCCATCGTGTATGCGTAATCTGCATCAAATGCCTCCACATTGAATTTATGAGGCCCTCTGCCGATTTCCTCATCTGGTGTAAAAGCAACCCGGATTCTTCCGTGTTTTACTTCTGGGTGTTGAATGAGATAATCCATTGCTGTCATAATCTCTGACACTCCAGCTTTATTGTCGGCACCTAACAATGTTGTGCCATCCGTCGTAATGAGAGTGTGACCAACATAATTTTTAAGTTCAGGGAAATCGTTAGGAGATAAAACCACACCTAGTCCTTTATTGAGGACAATGTCCGTCCCATCATAGTTGCTATGTACTTGTGGGTTTACATTTTTACCGGTAAAATCTGTCGCCGTATCAACGTGTGCTAGGAACCCAATGGTAGGCAGATCTTTGTCTGAATTAGCTGGCAAGGTAGCCATGACATAGCCGTTTTCATCTATGGTTACGTCCTCCATACCAATCTCCTTCAGTTCCTCTACAAGCATATTAGCAAGAACTAATTGTCCTTCTGTAGATGGACAGGAATCGTTGTTCTCATTGGATTGAGTGTCTACTTTTACATATCTCGTAAGGCGATCCAAAATATCCTGTTTCAACTTGTATCATCTCCATATCTAAAGTTAACTTTATCATATCATATTTACCTAATTTGCCATGAGTGGATGTTATTTAAGATCCCATCAGGAAATAAATTCCTGGAAAGGATTGACGATGAAAAACAGAAACTGTATAATAACTATAAAATATACATTATATATTTATTGGAGAGAGGGGATAATTTGGGACGTTTTCAAGATGAACAAGAAATGCTAGACCATTATGACTCTAGTAAATACAGAACCCCAGATGGATATACTTCAGACATATTACTTTTTACCATTGTAGATAAAGAGGCTGCTCAGACTAAAAAGGAAACGAAAGCGACGAAGGAACTACGACTTATGTTGATAAAACGGGCGGACAAAGATGCTGAAAATGAACCGAATGTAGAGGGAGGGAAATGGGCTGTTCCAGGCGGATTTGTCATGCCTAACGAGTCCTCTTATGAAGCTGCGCTGAGAGAGTTACAAGAAGAGACCGGTGTGGAAAATGTCCATGTAAAACATTTTGGTACCTATGATGAACCAGGAAGAGATAAACGAGGTTGGATTATTTCGAATGCTTTTTATGCAATTATTCCGGAGTTTTTCCTAGAGAATAGAAAGGCAGCCGATGATGCTGTGAAAGTAGAGTTGTTTACTATGGAAGAAATCGATCATTTAGATATTGCATTTGATCACCGAGAAATCATTGAAGATGCAAAAAAACAAATTACAAAAGACATGTTACAAACGGACATAGCCAAACGATTCTTGGCAAAGGAGTTCACGATATCGGAGCTGCAAAGTGTCATTCTTGCCGTCTATTATCATAAAAGTATCGATTCGGATAACTTCTATAAGAAAGTGGATAAATTGGGATTTATTGAGGTTGCGAGGGATAGGGATAAAAACATGAAAACGACAACGAGAAACTCTAAAAGACCTTCTAGGCTATATCAATTTATAGAGAAAGCCCCTTTACCGTCTATCTATTTCTAGGAAAAGTGAACGTTATACCGACTATTAACATGTAAGAAAGTTAAAGTGTCTATTCAATGTACATGACGAGGAGGATTCATAAATGAAGACATATGAGGATGATAGTTTAGTATTACACACAGATGCCTATCAAATTAACATGGTTGAAACATACTGGCATGATAATATGCACAACCGTAAAGCGGTGTTTGAATTGTTTTTTAGAAAATTACCGTTCGGCAATGGATATGCTTTGTTTGCAGGATTAGAAAGAGTCGTAGATTATATAAAGGGCTTTAGATTCTCTGACACGGACATGGAGTATTTGAGGGAAGAGCATGGTTACGAAGAAGCGTTTTTAGATTATTTAAAAGGATTGCGGTTCACAGGAACCATCAAATCAGTGGTCGAAGGAGAGCTTGTATTTGGTAATGAGGCCATGTTAGTTGTGGAGTCCACTTTGGCAGAAGCTCAGTTAATCGAAACCGCTTTTTTGAATATGATCGGGTACCCAACCTTAACGGCAACCAAAGCATCGAGAATCAAACATGTTATCGGGGAAGAGGTAGCCATGGAATTCGGAACGAGAAGGGCGCATGAATTGGATGCAGCCTTGTACGGTACAAGAGCGGCATTTATCGGCGGCTTTAGTGCAACTAGTAATATGAGAGCGGGAAAATTGTTTGGTATTCCGGTTGCTGGAACACATGCGCATTCTATGATCCAAACGTATCGGGATGACTATACAGCAATGAAGAAATATGCAGAAAGTTGCTTGAGAAGAAAAGGAAAGGTGTTTATTCCTTTAGTGGATACGTACGACACCTTAAAATCTGGAGTTCCAGCAGCTATAAAGGTGGCAGAAGAATATGCAGACCGAATCAATTTTGAAGGGATTCGCTTAGATAGTGGAGATATGGCATATTTATCTAAAGAAGCTAGAAGGATGTTAGATGATGCTGGATTTAAACAGACTAAGATTGTTGCTTCTAATGATCTGGATGAAAGCACTATTACACACTTAAAAGCACAGGGTGCGAAAATAGATGTATGGGGTATCGGTACCAAACTAATTACGAACTATGACCAACCGGCATTAGGTGCTGTGTATAAAATAGTGTCTATTGAAGATGAAAACGGTGAGATGGTTGATACCATAAAAATATCAGGAAACCCAGAAAAAGTTAGTACTCCGGGAAGGAAAAAACTGTATCGAATCATTAATATGATTAATAACAGATCTGAGGGAGATTATATTGCTCTCGAGCACGAAGAACCGAATAATCAGGAACGGCTAAAAATGTTCCACCCAACCCACACTTTCATTAGTAAGTTCGTAACTGACTTTAAAGCGAAAGAATTACACCAAGATATCTTTGTGAACGGAGAACTAGTGTACGATCTTCCTAATATTTTTGAGATCCAAAAAACTGCGAGGGAAAACCTAGAACTGCTATGGGATGAGTATAAGCGATCTTTAAATCCGGAAGAATATCCAGTTGATTTAAGTGTAGATTGTTGGAATAACAAAATGGCATGTATCGAAAAGGTACAAGAAAAAATGGTGAAATAAAAAGGAGGGGAACAAAAATGGCGAAATACGGGTTTTTAGGAAGTTCTTTTGATCCTATTACAAATGGTCACTTAACCTCCGCGCAGGAGATTCTTGATCGACTAGGCTTTGATAAAATTTTCTTGATGCCTTCCTCATCGAAAAGGACAGACAAGAAAATTAATGCAACAGACAGGCAGCGACTCGACATGATTGAGTTAGCAATCAAAGGAAATGATCGATTTGATTTAGAAACCTATGAGTTAGGTGTTTCAGCATGGCAAGTGTACACTTATGAAACAATGCGAGTGTTGAAGGAAAAAGAAGAATTCAAAGAACATGACCTATATTTCCTGATGGGGGCAGACCTATTACAAGATATTGCAATCGGAGATAATTGGAAGCACAGAGAGGAATTATTAAGTGAAAATAAGTTCGTCGTTATCAGAAGAAGTGGGTTAGATATGCATGAAATTGTGGCATCTAGTAAACTTTTAAGAAAATATGAACATCACTTTACTTTTATCTATCGCGGAGTAGACAATAACATTAGTTCTTCTTACATTAGGGAGGAATTTGAAATTGGACACAACCCAAGATATTATATGCCACAAGCCATATATGAGTACATAAGAGACAATAACCTTTACCAGTAAGTTAGGAATAGTGTATGAATATGGAAAACCATCAATAAAGTGTGTTTAAAGGAGGAGAGTAAAATGTCATTTCAACAAAAAATTGCCCAAGAATTGAATGTTCAACCAACGATTGATCCAAAACAAGAAATTAGAAAGCGAATAGATTTTCTAAAAGAGTATGTCTTGAAGACTGGGGCCAAGGGATTTGTGTTAGGAATTAGTGGTGGTCAAGATTCTTCGTTAGCCGGTCGGTTAGCACAACTTGCTACAGAAGAATTGAATGCAGAAGGAAAAAATATTGAATTTTACGCTGTTCGGCTTCCTCATGGAACACAAGCGGATGAGGAAGATGCTCAACTAGCCCTTTCCTTTATTAAACCAAAGCATGAAGTTACATTTGATATATATCATACAGTGGATGCCTTCTCGAAAAGCTATGAAAAGCAAATGGGAGAAGCGTTGAGTGATTTCAATAAAGGGAATGTAAAAGCAAGAACAAGGATGATTGCGCAATACGCAATCGGTGGTCAGAAAGAGTTACTCGTTATCGGAACAGATCATGCAGCTGAGGCGGTTACTGGGTTCTTTACCAAATACGGCGATGGTGGAGCGGACGTACTTCCATTAACAGGATTAACGAAAAGACAAGGGAAGCAGCTCTTACAAGAGCTAGGTGCTACAGCTCGTTTATACGAAAAAGCTCCAACAGCAGACTTATTGGATGAAAAACCTCAGCAGACGGATGAAACAGAGCTTGGTTTGACTTATGGGGATATTGATGACTACTTAGAAGGCAAAATTGTTTCAGAGCAAATAGCAGAAAAAATAGAAAAGCGCTACCGAATGACAGAACATAAACGACAAGTACCAGCATCGATGTTTGATGACTGGTGGAAGCAATAAACGCGAAGAGCTCTCTTAAATAAGAGAGTTCTTTTTGCTACCCTGTTTTTCATCCCGGATAGTTTGGGGGGAAGTAAAGGATTGAGAGAAAGACGCCACTGGATTAGGCGTCTTCTTCGTTTGGAGGTGAAAGATGCCGCTAGTTATTGAGCGCTTCCACTTTGCGCTCTGATGGGCGTTCCCCGCGTTGAAGCTCCCAAATGGACAATCCGAAGTCTATCTGAAAATGAGGGTAATCTTTGAAATTGTTCCAATCTCCTCCCCATTCAAATCCCAAGGACTTGGCAATTCCTACTACCTCCATCCAGTCCGCTTCTTTATTTTTATTCCCATCATAGGTCATGTCCCAAATAACATCTCCATTTTCTAGCTTTATTGCAAAATCAATGGCTAGGCCATAGTTATGGTAGGACTCTCCACCTTGAACGTTGGTGACAATACTTCCATCTTCTGTTCGTCCTTGTTCATACAATTGATTTTGGACTTCTATCGATCTCCAGCCGTCCGTAATCAATATGTTAATCCCTATTTTTGCCGCTTCCTCTATAAGTTGCTCTTTTTTGGATGCAACGACAGGATGCAGCTCCGTCGGCATTGGAACATCTTTGTGTTTAAAAAAGGGGCGATTTTCATAGAATAGGAAGAAGACAAAAATCGAAATAAGAATAAGAAATAAAGGAAAAGATTTTCTAAGCAAATTATGTACTCCTCTATTGGATAGTCGTAGTAAAGGTACATGGTCATTTTACTAAAGGTAGCCATGGAATGGAAAGGGGAAATAGATAAAGAATGGGCTTCTTTCATTTATTAAAAAAAGGGAATAAGTCGGCTTTAATTGCAGCAATCGTAAATACAATCATCTCAGCAATCAAAGGAGTCGCATTTTTCATAACGGGCAATGTGGCGATGTTCGCAGAAACGATGCATAGCCTAGGTGATGCAGCCAATCAATTTTTTGTTTTCATTGGCTCTGCGTTAAGTAAAAGACCCCCAAGTCGCCGGTTTCCGAACGGGTTTGGGAGACTAGTTAATTTGGTCTTGCTAGGTGCGGTATTAATTGTAGGGATTATGTCCTATGAAACAGTGAAGGAAGGGATTCTACATATTATGCATCCCGTGGAATCAACAGGATTCCTGATTAATATTTCGGTGTTAGGTACGGCGGTATTGCTTGAACTGTACGTACTTTATAAAGCAATGAAGGAAATTGCCCATGAGGTAGGTAGTAAGGCTACAGGGTTACAAGTCGTGACGGATAGTTTTAGTAATTATCGGAAAGCAAAGCCAGCAACTAAGCTTGTCTTTATGGAAGATTCGGTGGCAACATTAGGTGGAGTACTAGCAATCATTGCAATCGTTATTTCTCAATACACGGGTTTTCATCAAGCGGAAGGGATTGCATCTGTTTTGATTGGGGCTATGATGTTTTATGTGGTTGGCCGGGTTTTCTTAGATAATGCAGCAGGAGTATTAGGAGAAGCGGATTACGAAATGCAAAATAAAATTGGTACACTCCTTATGAAGGATCCAGATGTACGAGATATACCGGAACTTGCCGTTATGAAGGAAGGCGAGGAGCTTCACGTGGAAGTCATCATCGAAGTGGATCCGAATCTTACCATTGAAAAAGCGGATGATATTAAAGATCGACTCGAAGCACAAATTATGGAGGAACAAGGTGTCACCGATGTCATCATAGAATATGATGAAAATGATGGAATCTCAAAGTGGAAAGAAACAAAGTAGGAACAGCATCCCATTTACATGCGTTGTAGTGGGGTGTTTTTTAATGAAGACGAAAGTGGGAAAATTTACGCTACCCAAGTAAAGTTTTAGTGTGATATAATGTAGCTTAAATCTTTTGAAAATTTAAAATATAAAGTAAACAGGGGGAGAAAGAGCCATGAAAAGAGGTATGTGGAAAGGGATCGCGAGTGGGTTTGCTGCGTTACTTTTATTGTCCGCATGTGGTGGAGGCGATGAAAGTACAAGTGGTGACGCTGGAGAGAGCTCATCAAGCTATAAGGTAGGGGCAACACAAATTGTAGAACACCCATCATTAGATGCAGCATACCAAGGGTTCCAGGATGCCTTAGCAGATGCTGGTTTAGAGGTGGAATATGATTTGCAAAGTGCGCAAAATGACCCCAACAATGCGAGTGTCATTGCTAACAACTTTGTAGCGGATAATGTGGATTTAATCTTTGCCAATTCGACGCCTAGTGCTATCGGAGCTTTGCAAGCGACTAAAGAAATTCCAATTATCTTTACTTCCGTAACAGATGCGGTTGGTGCAGGATTAGTTGAATCGATGGACCAACCAGGTGAAAATATAACAGGTGTTTTAGATTTGCATCCAGACGCTATAAAAAATACCATAAGCTTTATCGATCAATATTTTGAAGGCGCAAAAGTTGGACTCATATACAATGCTGGAGAACAAAACTCTGTTACTCAAATTGAGGCGGTAAAAGAAGCAACAGATGGAACGAGCCTGGAGCTTGTAGAAAGAACGGTTGCTACATCAGCCGATGTGCAACAAGCTGCTACAACTTTAGTGAGTGAAGTGGATGTGTTTTATATCATCACGGATAATACAGTTGTTTCCGCGTTGGACAGTGTGATTGGGGTTGCGAACGAACAAGATATTCCATTGATTGTTGGAGAGCCAGACTCTCTTAAAAAAGGTGGATTTGCAACCTTTGGCATTGATTATCATACAATTGGATATCGGGCAGGAGAAATGGCTGCTGAAGTTCTGCAAGGAGAAAAAACAACAGCAGATATTCCAGTAGAACACCCGTCAGAAATGCAGCTCTTTATTAACAAAGAAGCGGTAGAAGAACAAGGGGTAGAATGGAATTCCGATTGGGATGAGGACGCACAACTTGTAGAAGCTGAATAACTTGGAAAGACTGACTTGGAGATAATAGATTCCTCTAGGTCAGCCTTTTCAGTTAGAAGGAGGACTTTATGTTTATATCTATATTCGGAGCTGTCGAATCGGGTGTCATTTATGCCATAATGGCTCTCGGTGTATATTTATCTTTTCGTGTTTTAGATTTCCCGGATTTAACGGTCGACGGTAGTTTCGTTACCGGATCTTCTGTTGCTGCGATTTCCATTGTTAGTGGTGTACCTCCTGTTTTAGCAACCATTTTTGCTTTAATCGCCGGTTTCTTAGCGGGATGTATTACGGGTGTTTTGCATACAAAAGGAAAAATCAATCCATTATTAGCTGGGATTTTAATGATGATTGCTTTATACTCCATTAATTTAAGGATTATGGGGCGACCGACTTTACCGATGTTGAACGAACCGACCATTTTTAAGCAAATCGGTGAGTGGTGGCAGTCGTTAGGCATCGATCAAGCTTTAAATGGTTGGCTAACAAACATGGGGCTACCGCAAACACCGAGCACATGGTCTGTTTTATTTTTCATGATTGTGTTACTTGCACTTATTAAATTATTTATTGATTACTTCTTGAAAACAGAGATTGGATTAGCTCTACGGGCAACAGGGGATAACCAAAAAATGATCCGAAGCTTTTCGGCAAATACGGACTTTTTAATCATCGTTGGTCTAGGACTGTCCAATGGTCTCGTCGCAATGGCAGGTGGATTAGTCGCTCAATATGGTGGCTTTTCTGATGTGAATATGGGTACAGGGATGATTATTATTGGGTTAGCTTCGGTTATTATAGGGGAAGCGTTGTTTGGAACGAAAACAATCGTACGCACTACGTTGGCCGTACTACTAGGGGCGGTCGTTTATCGGATCGTTGTAACGATAGCCCTTCAGGTAGGGTTTTTGCAAACAGGAGATATGAAGCTCATTACGGCATTACTTGTTATTGCTGCCTTAGTCGTTCCAAAGGTAATTAAGGGACGAAAAGAAAAGCTTCGAAGACAACGAAAACGAGCAGCTTTAGAGGTAAAGGAGGGATAACGTGCTTCAACTCAAAGATATTTCAATAACGTTTAATGAAGACACACCGGATGAAAAGAAGGCACTTCAAAACATCCAACTTTCTCTTGGAAAGGGCGAATTTGTCACGGTTATTGGAAGTAATGGGGCTGGAAAGTCTACGTTGATGAACGTTATTTCCGGAACTCTCGTACCTGACGTAGGAGAAGTCAAGATTAATGAAAAGAGGGTCACGTTTTTACCAGAATATAAACGATCTGCTTACATTGGGCGGGTATTCCAAGATCCGATGTCCGGAACGGCTCCCAGTATGACAATAGAGGAAAACTTGGCAATGGCCTTTTCACGTGATAAAAAGAGGAAGTTGAAAATAGGGGTTAATAAAAATCGAAAAGAGTTTTTTAAAGCATCCCTTGAAACGATTCATTTAGGCTTGGAAGACCGTTTGAATGCAAAAGTAGGTTTACTTTCTGGAGGAGAACGTCAAGCTTTATCGTTATTAATGGCGACTTTTACAGAACCAAATATTTTATTGCTGGATGAGCATACCGCAGCGTTGGACCCGTCTCGAGCAGAACTCATTACGAAGCTGACAGGAGAAATTGTCGAAAAGTTTCAACTGACAACGTTAATGGTGACGCATAATATGCAGCAAGCATTAGAACTAGGAAATCGTCTTATTATGATGGATAAAGGTCAAATCATCTTGGATGTGAAAGGGCAAGAAAAACAAGATCTCACGATAGAAAAGCTTTTGGAAGAATTTAAACGAATTCGTGGAGAGCAGTTTGATAGTGATCGAGCTGTTTTAGGATAGGAAAAAGGCTTGGTGCAAACCAAGCCTTTTTCTATTGAATAGCTTGAGCGATATTATAAAGTTCCATATCTACATCTGTTTGCTTTCCTAACACACAGCTTGCTAACTGCTTCCCGATGAACGGTCCAGATGTAAGTCCAGAAGAACCCAACCCATTTGCGGTATATAACCCTTTGAACTGCTGTACTTGGCCGAACACGGGTAAGAAATTTGGAGTTACCGGTCTAAATCCAACTCGTGTTTCTAGGAGTTCGGCATCGACGAGACCAGGAGCAATATGTAATGCTTTATCCAAAATTTCCTTTACGCCGGAAGCGGTAACTCGTGTATCGAATCCCACACCGTTTTCATGAGTCGTACCGACAACAACTCGCCCCTGGTCAAAGGATAATACGTAATGATCACTTGGAGGCATTAATACGGGCCATTGACTTGTATCAGTATCCTTGAGGCGCAAGTGAACAATTTGAGCTTTTTGAGGTTCAACTTCAAAGTTGATTCGTAGAGGTTTGAATAACTCTTTTGCCCATGCTCCAGCAGTTACCACTACTTGATCCGCATTCATTTTCTGATCATCGATATATGCCCCTTTAACCATACCCCCATCTGCCCAAAGTCTAGCTTCCCCTCGGATGTATTCGGCGCCAAGCTTTCGAGTAGCCCGGAGTAGTGCATTCCTTAACGCAGTCCCATCAACACGAGCTCCTCCACTTACGTGAACGGCACCGTAACCTTCTAGGAGTGGGGGGAACATTGCCTTTGCTTCCTCTGGGGTCAATATCGTTAGCTCTCCTATCTCCGGAGCTTCTTCCCGCCGCTTTTCTGCCCTTTTTACCATTGCTTCTAATTTTTTGGGGTCCGAGTGAATGCTAAGTGTTCCTACCTGTGCATAACCTGTGGATGATTCACCAGCATCCTCTAGTTCACGAATTAGAGTGGGATAATAGGCAGCTCCTCCTCTAGCCAATGCATACCATGCCTTATTTCTCCGTTGGGATAGCCAAGGACAAACGATACCTGCCGCAGCGTCTGTTGCTTGCCCCTTTTCTTCTCTATCAACTATGGTTACTTTTTGTCCTGATTTCGCCAAATGATAGGCTGTAGAAACACCGAGAATCCCAGCACCGATTACTATAGTTTCGCTCATTCCCAGTCCTCCTTGTTACGAAAGAAAATAGTCCCTTACTTCCAGCCAATTGTTCACTCTTACGTATCCGGTTTCGTGAAGGTTGTGTGGGGAGGTGAACAAAATACCTTGGCCAGAAAACTTCTTAAAATGTCTTACATTGTCATCAATTAAGTAGTCTGCATGGATAATACTTTTATCCCCGCAAAAAACGAAGTTCATGTCATCGAGAAAACTAAAATGTTCCTTTAACCATTCGTATTTTGCAGTGAAGGAAGCAGGTACTTCCATGGCTGCTGTCGTAATATAAATTTCGTAATGCTCACTAAGTTCTTAAAGGACAATTTGACTGTTTTCGATGACTTCAAGATCACGGAAAAAAGTGGGGTCATCTAAGTACTGTCTAATTTCTTTCGCATATTGTGGGCGAAGCATTCTTAGTTTTTGCCCGACTAAGTCCTCTGTTGTGAGGCTTTCTTGAAAATCTTTATTATACAGGGATAAATGTTTGGGGACGAGATCGGCAATGACTTCATCCATATCAATCGCAATTCGTTTCAAAGTAGCTCCCCCTTTTCTATATTCTTTCATATTCTAACATAGGTGAAGCATAAGGGAGGTTTAGGTGTATGTAAATGAAAGAAGAGGCTGGGACAAAACTATAACTTCCCATTCTAAAGGCGACAATTAAAGGATAAGATACTTGGAATGTTAACTTTCAATTGGATATTCATTCATATTTGATAGAAAATGCGACGTAAGTGGTGAATTAAATGGCGGCGCTCCGGCAGAATACTCCGCTTTCCGCGGGCACGGCCTCAGCTTCCTCGGAAGAAAACCACTTCCTTGAAAAAGAAACCCGCTTTTTCTGCGTGCGATGTTTATTCTAAGAGGCTTTCCTAGTCCTGCGAGATCTTCGGCTCGCGCTGTTCCCGCAGGAGTCTTCGTATTCTGCCTTCGCTAAATTGATATTTTCTGAATGGTGAAGTCTTACGTTTAAACTAAAAAATTTAACCCTACTTAAATTAGTTCGATGTACTTTAAATTACTTTTTTAATGAATTTGTGGGCTGTTCTAAATAACCCTCTTTGTTTATATGTTTTACATGTAAGTTGCTCATAACTATAAAAGGTTTTCTTTTCCTCATTTTATTAGTGTAGGCATCTATTATGAGTCAGTCATTTAAGGCATGTTGATTGGAGTGGAGGGTAATCGACTCCTACCATGAAAATAAGGTTCTAATATATGGAAAAATGGCAATACTAAGGTAGACGCAGCTCATTCGTTTTTTTGAGGAGAGCGCCACATTCTAAGATCTAATGAAGTTGGAGATTAATTTTAAGACACTTTTGGTTCCACAATTGTCACTGTGTAACCTAAACTCTCTAATCTTCGTAGTGAATGCTTAACAACGGATTGTTGTCTTTGTTTGTCGAAGTAATCTTCTCCTAAATCTACATACATTTCTTTTCGTGTTAAGAGATAATAGGAGATTCGTAATATCGCATGAGCTACAACGATTCCTGCACGCTTTTTACCTTTACGTGAAGCTGTTCGCCGGTAAAGTGCACCAAGGTAGTTTTTGGATCCTCGAACAGAATGAGCTGCTTCAATCAGTGCTGATTTAAGGTACTTGTTTCCATTCAACGTTTTAGAAGATTTACGTTTTCCAGCACTTTGGTTATTTCCAGGAACTAATCCAGCCCATGAACACATTTGAGGTGCAGTAGGAAATTGCTCCTTTATATTTGTACCAAGCTCTGCAAGCATTTGTTCCGCCATTTTTCTCCCAATACCAGGAATGGAATCTAAACGGTCTATATCTTCTTGAGAGTCTTCCATCCTTTTCGCTATCTCTTTATCTAGTTTATCGATTTGATCCGTCAGGAAATCGATATGATCTAGAATCGTTTTTATCATGAACCGTTGGTGTTCTTGAACATACCCTTGAAGTGCGAGTTTCAATTCATCCTTTTTCTTCTTCATTACTCCTCTCGCAAAGGTTGTTAACTCTTCGAGATCATCATTTCCTTCGGATATGGATCGAAGCATATCACGAGCAGAAACTCCCATAATGTCAGAAACAACTGAACCAAGTTTGATATTAGCTCCTTCTAACACTTTTTGAATCCGATTATATTGTCTGGCACGCTCTTCAATAATACTTCGACGATAACGAACAAGTTCACGTAATTCTCGTTGGTTTCGATCAGGAATAAAACTAGCTTTAAGTAAACCGTGACGAAGTAATTTGGCTATCCATTCGGCATCTTTCACATCCGTTTTACGCCCGGGGACAGCCTTAATGTGTTGAGCATTCACAACTAGATATTCAATATCTTCTGCTTCTAGTAGATTGACAATGGGTTTCCAGTAGACACTTGTACTTTCCATTGCCACATGGGTACACTTATGTTTCTTCACCCAGTCCACCAACTCAATTAGATATATGGTTTTAGTTGAAAAAGTTTCAATCTCCTTTCCTTCTGTTGTAATGGCACAAGCGGTAATGGTATCCTTGTGGACATCCATACCACAAGCATTCTCAATGATTACATCCATTGAAAACATCCTTTCTACGGCAAATAATAATGGAGGCTGGCGCAACAACCAGAATAGGGTTAATCTACCATGAGTGCTTCCCTTAAAAGGAGCAACAGTCTGTGATGCACCGTGGTCGAAGGAGTCAGACTGCGGGTAGGGCTCTCACGCACCAAGGAGTCTCGACCTTCCTCATCCAGCCGTAGCATCAGTATAGCCACACAATAACTATTTTCATTCTCTGTGGTGTATAGCTGTTTTCGCGATACATGAATGACTGCGGGAACAGCACGAGTTGAAGACCCCGCAGAAAAGCGAACTTTGCTTTTTGAAGAGGGGGGATGTCCCTGCGTCTCCTAGTGTTGCTTCGAAGTAGGCTTCCTCGGGACAAGGCAGCGAAGAAGTAAATTCGCAGCAGTCGCCTGGCCGTGCCCGCGGAAAGCGATTACCCGCAACGGAAATCAGCATCGTACAAACATCGAGCAGTCACTAAACCGATGGTTTTGTAGTAACTTTTACTATTTCGTTACGTCGCAAATTTATATATGATTAGTAACAAAATTCACAAAAGCGCCTTAAAAGAAAAATCCGAACCATTTCGAATTCTAATTAAGAATTTTCGAAGCATAGTTCGGATTTTATTAGGATCAAAATACTTTTGTTCCAGCGTCTTCTTGTTTATTTTCTTATTTTGTAGACGAAATGATATTTTTAGTTGATAGTTGTTGATCACTGAAATAGCCAACTTGATCAATCTTATATCCATATTTCGTCACACTATAATCGGTAACAAGATTAGTTGAGATTGTATCTCCATCTACAATTACCCAAAAGTCTGATTTTGTTCCATCATATGTTGCAGTAACATTTTCGTTCTTATCCTTAATTTCTACATAGTCATAGCCTGCTTCTGTCTCAAATTTTGAGAAGTGAAGGGCGACTTTCTGAGCGCCTGATTTCGTATAAGTGTGTCCACCTGTGTAATTGTTCGCGTATGGATGTGCGGTTTCTGCACTCGCGGATTCATAGTACCATTGAGCGGTTTCTTGAGATCCAGTTGGATAAGTTGCGGACAGCTGATAAGCAGTTGAAGAACTTGACGCGCCATTATAGCCAACTACTTTTAAGAAATACGTACCTGTAGCTGAAGCTGAATACGAGATAGATTCACTATTGTTACTACTATTTTCAGATTGTGCTAAAAGAGTTCCTGATGAATTATATAGATAAAAATCATAGTCTCCAGGAAGATTTGTTAGGCTAGCTTGGATGGTACCTGCTTCACTGCTAGTAAAGGTGTAGTAGTCAACATCGCTACCACTATAAATGTAACTATCGTAGTTTGTCCCATTTTCTATTTGATGAGCCTCACTAGTCGTATCGTTTGGCTCGTATGTGTCATTGTTTGTTCCAGAGTTAGAGCCAATTCCTACTGCGGCATAACCATCCGTAACCGCTTGGTATTCCGTGCTATTTGCTCCGTATAGGTCTACTGCAGATTGAAGTAAAGCATTTCTAGCATCCTCGAAATCTGCTTGTGATGTTAAATAGTTTGTTAGAGCTCGGTAGTAAATATCACCGGATTTATCTAACCCTATATCACTTGCAATATAATAAAAAGCTTTGTTTGGAATTCCACTATTCGTATGAACGCCACCATTATCTGCTGACGTATTATAGTAGTCATCCATATGACTTGGTTGATCATAAAGCTCGGGGTTTTCTAAGCTTCTTAATGCATCTCCTGGGGTGCCAGGTGTATAAACATCTTCCCCGAGCTGCCAATCAAAGTCTCCACTTTCGGCTTCGATAATAACAGCAAAAACGTCAGACATGGATTCGTTCAGTGCACCAGATTGGTTTTGATAGACAAGATTTGCGGTTGTGTCGGTCACCGCATGGGTCAATTCATGTGCCACAACATCAAGTGAACCCGATAACGGACTAAAGGTTGATCCATCTCCGTCTCCATATACCATCTGCGATCCATTCCAGAAAGCGTTGTTGTAGTTGGAGCCGTAGTGAACGGTAGATACGAGATCGGAACCATTATTATCATAGCTGTTTCTTCCGTGCGTTTCATGATAGTAATCGTAGGTTAACCCGGCAAAATAATGGGCGTCTACTGCAGCTGCTTGACTACTTGATCGGAAGTTATTATCTGAATCGGTTACATAACTTCCTGGCAAAGAGGTCCCCTGGTTTGCTGTATAGGTTCGAATTATTCCATCCATAGGTTTGGAAGTATCATATAAATAATACGTTCCACCAGACTGATAGGTTTGCAAGTTAACCGTTTCGCCATCTGATCCAACACCAGTTCCTGTTGTAGCTGCTTCTTGAGTCATATCAATCGATTCTACGATTTTTCCATTAACAGCACTAACAAATACTTGTTTCCGGCCTGCTTCAGGTTGAATGTATTGAAGATCTACTAAATAGGCAGGCAACCACTTCTTTTTATCTTGATAGAGTACTAGTTTAGTATTTGGATCTGTAGAATAGCTCTTAGAGGTAGGGTCAAAAGAAAGAACCGTCTCTGCTTTGTGAATAGCCTCTTTTTCCGTCAGCTTTACACGCTTTTTCCACTTCACTTTTTCTAACTTTGGCTCTACTTGTCCATTCATGGAAGTGATCATTCCGTTTTTGTCTGTGTGTACGATAAGTTCAGAACCATAAACCGGAATGTCGTCTACTTTTAGTTCTACTTTGTAGTGAGTCATGCCAAGTTCATCTGTAGTAACGTCTAGTATGCTGAAAGACCCTGTTTTCAGTGAGAACAAGTCGCGATTTTCTTCGAGAAAAGAAAGAACGTCTTCGTCCGAATCAATCGTACTTTTGGAGATGTCTCCTGAAATGAATTCAGGGACTCCTCGTTTCTTGTCCCAATCCACCTTTACGTGCTTCTTCGTGTTACTCTTCTCCAATTTCTCTAGAACCTTCATTTGTTCTAGTTTTTGGTCTGTTTGTTCATTCTTAGCGGCAGACACTTCCGGTGAAAAAGGAGTTGATAGAGATCCAACAACTAAGGTAAGCATCATTCCTACTGTCAATGTTTTCTTCATTTACTCACTCCTTCTGTAGATTTATCAAGCGCTAGTAAAGCGGTTGATACTATTCACACTAAATTATTCAGAAATTTTAAACAATAGTAAGTTTCTACCAATTTTAATAGAGGAGTAAGTCGTTTTACTTAGCGAAAATATAAGACTGATAGATTTGTAGTAGAAACGAATTAGTTATTGTTAAAAGGAAACAATATATCCATTAATTACATATCTATATTATGAATTAATCGGTTTATCTAATATTTTCCTGAGTGATGGGAAAAGTAAGGATGTATTAGTTTACAAGACAAGCGAAAATAGGATATACTCACTATCTGAAAATTATTTAATTCCGACTATTCAAATGGGGGTTTAAGGAAATGAAAAAACTTTTATTCATGTTTTTGACGATTTCGTTGATCGCGTTGCTAGCTGCATGTGGATCAAATAATGAAGATACACAATCTGATAACAATGCCGAGAAAGAAGGTACGGAAGAAACAGCTTCTTTACATGACAAAGTCATGGAAGAAGGAGTACTGACTGTTGGTACGGAAGGTACGTATGCACCGTTTACGTTCCACAACGAATCTGGTGAATTAACGGGTTATGATGTAGAGGTAGTCCGTGAAGTAGGAAAAAGAATGGGTGTAGAAGTGAAGTTTGAAGAAACGCAATGGGATTCTATGTTTGCTGGTTTAAATGCGGAGCGCTTTGATTTGATTGCGAACCAGGTGGGCATTAATGAAGAACGTTTGGCTAACTATGACTTCTCTGTTCCTTATACGTATTCTGCAGCAGTAGTGGTAGTTCCAGAAGATAATACATCTATCACATCCTTTGAAGATTTAGAGGGAAAAAAATCCGCACAATCTCTGACGAGTAACTTTGGTGCAATTGCAAAAGAAAATGGAGCAGAGATAGAAGGGGTAGAAGGCCTTGCCCAATCCATTGAATTAATTAAACAAGGTCGAGTGGACGTAACGGTTAATGATAAATTGGCAGTTTTAGACTACATGAATCAACAAAAGGATGCAGGTATTAAAATTGTAGCACAAGAAGAATCTGTATCTGAAACGGCATTAGCTTTTAGAAAAGGTAATGAAGACTTAGTAGAAGCCATTAATGAACAACTAGAAGCGATGAAAGAAGACGGAACACTAAGCGAGATTGCTAAAGAGTGGTTTGGTGAAGATGTTTCATCAAAATAATGTGCTGCTAACGATTACAGGTGACATGCATGGGTGGGAGTTGTTTGTAAACTCCCTTTGGCCAATGATTCAAGGGGGAATCCAATATACAATTCCCCTTACGCTTATTTCGTTCTTTTTTGGGCTTTTACTCGCTTTGGTAATTGCGGTTATGAGGCTTTCTCCCATTGCGATTGTAAGAGCACCTGCTGTCGCATTTGTTTCAGCTATTAGAGGTACGCCTTTACTCGTGCAATTATTTATCGTCTTTTACGGGCTGCCCAACTTAAATGTTACAATAGATCCCTTTCCGAGTGCCGTTATCGCATTTTCATTGAATGTTGGCGCGTATGCCTCGGAGATTATTCGAGCTTCTATTTTGTCGATTCCGAAGGGGCAATGGGAGGCAGGCTACACGATTGGAATGACCTATAACCAGGCGTTGCGAAGAATTGTATTGCCACAAGCCGCTCGTGTTTCCATTCCGCCTTTATCGAATACGTTTATTAGCTTAGTGAAGGATACATCACTAGCTTCGCTTATTTTAGTAACTGAATTATTTCGAAAAGCACAGGAAATTACAGCAAGAACCTATGACTTTCTATTACTCTATTTGGAAGCGGCTCTTTTATATTGGATTATTTGCTTTGTTCTTTCTGTGATTCAAACGTTGATAGAAAATAGACTGGAACGCCATATTGCTAAGTAGAGAGGAGGACCATGATGTATGTATCAGTAAAAGGATTAACGAAATCCTTTGGAGATTTAAACGTGTTAGACCATATCGACATGGATATCGCGAAAGGGAAAGTCCTTGCCATCATTGGGCCTTCAGGATCAGGCAAAACGACGCTACTCCGCTGTTTAAATGCTCTTGAAATGCCCGATAAAGGGTCTTTTCACTTTTATGATGATTGGAACATTAATTTTGCGAATAAAGTAAAGAAAAATGACATTTTAAGCTTACGGAAGCGCTCAGGGATGGTGTTTCAATCTTACAATCTGTTTCCACATAAAACGGCATTAGAAAATGTAACGGAAGGACCGATCGTTGTCCAAAAGCGGGATAGAAAGGAAGTTCTTCAGCTAGCGGAGCGTTTATTAGAAAAGGTAGGTCTACAGGATAAAAAGGAATTGTATCCTTTCCAGCTTTCGGGAGGTCAACAGCAACGGGTAGGGATAGCAAGAGCCTTAGCGATGGAACCGGAATTAATGTTGTTTGACGAACCGACATCTGCTTTAGATCCTGAGTTGGTAGGAGAAGTGTTACAAGTTATAAAGGAACTAGCCGGTGAAGGCTGGACGATGGTCATTGTAACGCATGAACTGAAATTTGCGGAACAAGTAGCCGATAAAGTGATCTTCATGGATCAAGGCGGCATTGTGGAACAAGGTCCACCAGAAGAAGTGTTAAAAAAACCAAAGCAAGAAAGAACCAAACAGTTTTTAGATCGAGTATTGAATCCTTAAGCAAACGAACTCATTCGTTTGCTTTTTGTTTTTCGGTTATACTGCATATGGACAACTCATAGACTCTACTATCAGGATATAGAGGAGCTTTTCTATGGGGATATTAAAAGAATTCCGTCATTTTGTTGTGCGAGGAAATGCAGCAGATATGGGAATTGGAATGGTACTAGGTGCTGCGTTCAGTAGTGTCATTGATTCGATTGTGACTGATGTATTGTTGCCTCCAATAGGATTAGTCCTAGCCAAGATGAACTTTTCCAATTTATTTATAAGTTTAAACGGTGAACACTATCCTTCCTTGTCTGCTGCTCAAGAAGCAGGTGCTGCAACGATAAACTATGGACTTTTTATAACAGCGATCATTCGCTTCACAATCATTCTTTTTACGGTGTTTCTGGTCGTTAGACAGATTAATCGATTGCGTAAACCGGATCAGACCCCAATGGATTCCATGATGAAAAAGGAGTGTCCTTACTGCATTACATCTATTCCAGCAAAAGCTGTTAAATGTTCAAGCTGTGGTTCTACTTTAGATGACTCTAGTATGGGTAGATTCATCAAACAGAAACGGAAAGAAAAGGTAAAGCTCCGAATCCGATAAAATAAGCCTTAGGACGTAGGGCTAATCCACCTTTCATCCGTATTCATAGTGACTGGTCAACCCTATAATGAAGATAAGATTAAATGAACGGATAGGAAGGGTTGATTGATCCGATATGATTTCAAATCAGATGAGAGAGCTTAAAATATCAGGAAGTGGAAGTACCTCAGGCGGAACTTATGGATATGTAAAGATTAATGGAAATGGAACCGTATATGGAGATTTAACTTGTCAAGAATTTGTGACTGGAGGAAGCTCTAAAGTAGAAGGCGATCTAACAAGTGAATTGATTGTTATTAAAGGAAAAACTAATGTGGATGGAAGTGTACAAGCCGAAATTATGGAAGTTCAAGGAACGTGTAAAGTAGCAGGAAGTACATCTTTTAGAGAACTCGTTGTGAAAGGTTCTACTAAGGTTGCAGGTTCTTTATCTGGAGATGAGCTTCTGCTTAAAGGGACTTTGAAGGTTAATGGGGACTGTGATGTCACTCTAGCCAAAATGCAAGGCTGTTTTACCGTATATGGGGCACTTAAAACAGAGCACGCTTCTATTAAGCTGCATGGAAAATGTTCTGCGACATCTATATATGCAAAAAGACTTGAAGTCATAAAAGGTGGACTGTCCTTTGGATTAGAAAACTTGTTTGAAGGGTTTGCAAAAGAGCTTCGAACGGACACTATTGTTGCTGAAACGGTATATTTGGAACATACACGAGCGAACATTGTAAAAGGAAAGAATGTCTATATCGGTCCAGAATGTCACATTGATTATGTGGAATATACCGACGAAATTACGATATCACCTGATGCGGTGGTCAAGGAGAAAAAGCAGGTGTAAAGAGGGATTCCTTCTCTACACCTTTACTGTAATTTTCAGACTATTCATGTCCTGGGAAATACTGCCCCATTTTAACGAGAAGTAAAAAGGCTTCCATCTATCCAATATCTCCACGGGAAATTTTTTGCTTCTCCTGAATTATCAATCCCGATACGGGGTCCTTCTTTCACGGAGAAGGATGTAAATCCCCTAGGACGTTCACTAATCCAAAGAGGAGGGTCTTGAAGAGAATGGCCATAATCCTCCATTGTAATTCCTAATGCCTTCGTTAGCTTTCCGGGACCATTTGTCATTTGATGGATGGTTTTCATGTTTGGACGTCTTTTTTTCATAAGCTCATGGTTGTAGTAAGGTTCGATAGCTCGTATGAGAACCGCTTCAGGCTTATCAACCGGGCCAGATACGACATTAAACAGGCAATGCGTGTGCATAGAATAGGTATAAGTCACTCCAGGTCTGCCAAACATAATCTCCGTTCTTTTGGTTCTTCGATTGTTGAAACTGTGGGCCGCTCGATCTTCAGGTCCTTTATACGCTTCTGTCTCTACGATGATTCCTGCCGATACCCCTTCTTTAGTTTCTTTAAAGAGCAAACAGCCTAGTAGGGCTTGAGCTAATTCTAAAGTATGTTTTTCATAAAAGGATAAAGAGAGTGGAGGGTGTTCGCCAAAGTAATCTATACTCATCATACCAATAGTCCCTTCCCGTGTTATGTATCTTCATTGTAAGAAAAACAGCCCCTAGCTAGGGGCTGTGGTTGTTCATTATTATTAATCTTCGTCTACTGGATATACACCATTTTCATCATGTACTTCATTTCCGCTTAGAGGTGGGTTGAATACGCACACCATTCTCATATCGGAGCCAGGATGAGCACGTAGTAAATGCTCGTCATGTTTGTCTAATGCGTAGATCATATCTTTTTTGATTGGCCATACTTTGTTGTCGCTAAGGGTTTCGACTTCCCCTTCGCCTTCGATGCAGTAAACAGCTTCTAGGTGATTTTGGTACCAAATATGCGTTTCTGTACCTGCTTTAATAATTGTATCGTTTACGGAATAGCCCATGCCGTCTTTTTTCGTTAAGAGCCTACGGCTAACCCAAGTGCCTCCGTCTACTTCTTTTTCTGTTCCTAAAATGTCGTTAAGTGCAACTACTTTCATGTCTTTGTTCCTCCTAGTAAATTAATTCGTAACAGGTTCTTTTGTAAGTTCTTTTACGCTCTCTTCAATGACTTGGAAGCCTTTTTCAAGTCCTTCTTTATCAATGTTTAGAGGTGGGAATAGTTTAAATACTTCATCTTTTGGTCCAGATGTTTCCATGATTAGTCCTTTTTCAAATGCCTTTGCTGCAATTTTACCAGCTAGCCCATCGACTTCTGTTCCGATTCCGACCATGAAGCCTCTACCTTTTACTTCTCCTTTAAGCTCTGGATAGTCCTTCACAATCTTAGAAAGGAAATCATATATTAAAGTAGATTTCTCTTGAATTCCTTTTTCAAAGGATTCATCTTCCCAATAGCTTAATGCTGCAGTAGCTGTAACAAAAGCATGGTTATTTCCGCGGAAAGTTCCGTTGTGCTCACCTGGATCCCAGATATCTAAATCCGGGCGTAATAGAGTAACCGCGAATGGTAGTCCATAACCGCTTAGAGATTTTGATAGACATACGATGTCTGGCTTAATACCTGCTTTTTCAAAACTGAAGAACGTACCAGTACGACCGACACCAGCTTGAACATCATCGATGATCAGCATAATGCCCCAACGGTTACATATCTCTTCAATTTTCTTTAACCATTCGAAACGAGCAGCATTGATTCCGCCTTCTCCTTGTACGGTTTCTAGAATCATAGCAGCAGGGATGTCTACACCACTACCATTGTCTTCTAGGAATCTTTCTAGATAATCTAGTGTTTCAAGGTCATTGTTTACGAAGTTATCATAAGGCATGGTAACGACGTTTTGTAATGGGATTCCAGCACCTTTACGCTTAAAGGCATTTCCTGTAACGGATAAAGAGCCAATTGTCATACCGTGGAAGCCGTTTGTAAAGCTAATCACATCGGTACGTCCTGTTACTTTTCTTGCAAGTTTAAGCGCGCTTTCTACGGTATTCGTCCCAGTTGGACCAGGGAACATAATTTTATAATCAAGGTTCCGAGGTTTTAAAATGACATCACTAAATTTTTGGATGAATTCTGCTTTTGCCGTTGTGGCCATATCCAATGAGTGAGTAATTCCATCATCGGTAATATATTCAACTAATTTTTTCTTCATGATTGGGTCGTTATGTCCGTAATTTAGTGCTCCGGCACCTGAAAAGAAATCGATGTATTCTTTCCCATCTTTGTCCCACATTTTATACCCTTTTGCTTTCGTAAAAACAGTTGGAAAGCTTCTGCAGTAACTACGTACCTCGGATTCCAATTTTTCAAATATACCTAATTCGTTTTGAGTCAACGTTGTTTTCCTCCTTAAGAAACATTATTAATTCCATACCCTTGGGCTGATTTATTAAACGTACTTTTAGGGGATGTTCAAAATTCTGAATAAAAGTCGCTTTGAAATCTTCGTCCTTTTATGTTCTTTTGAACACACACTTTATTGGTCTTTTGGCCTTAATGGGCCAACTCTAAAACATAACTCCGCTTCATGTTGATCACCAGGGAACAATTCCTGGGCAAAACATTCCGTGACCGTACACTTTGTGTTATGGTCCCTTGCGAGTCGTTTAAAAAGTGATTGGGATGCTTTATTTGATGGAGTAACAGTTGCTTCCACAAAGCGAACATCATTACATGCTCTTCTGTTAACTAGTGCATTTAAAAGCTTTGATGCAATTCCTTTCCCACGTTGAGATGAATCCACACCAACTTGCCAAATAAATACAACATCTGGTTGTTCAGGGGGGATAAATGCGGTTACGAATCCTACTAGTTTGTCATTTTCTTTTGCTACAACACATGTTTCTCTGAAATACTTGCTCATCATGATATATTTATAAGCTGAGTTTTGATCCAATGTAGATTGATTTACTAATGCCCACATTGCTGTTCCGTCTTTTGGTGTCGGCTTCTCAAATGTGACCGTATCCATTGTGTCCATTACAGGGACAGTTACCGTCTGATTACTAATTGTCAATTCCTCCTTAGAGTCTAATCACCTAATAATAATAGGGTTATTGGAAAACTTGCGCAAATCAGTTAAATCTTGATAAGAGCGGATTAAGTGGACTCATTAAGGATTAGACGAACTCAATTAGTCCAACCTAAAGAATCCTGCCAAATTGTTGGGATTTCTTACAGATATACTTATACCCAGTTTTGTAGAAACGAAACCGTAATCTTAGAAACGCTTGTGTAACAAGGGATTGAGCCGGATATTTGTTTGGAAGAGCTAGACGGGGGATATAAAGAGAAAATGAAGTGAAAATTTTTAACGAAAGGCTGTGTTTTAGAAGATTGTTACTTTTCCAAGTATTGATTTTAACTTTGAAGTCGTAGTTGATATAAATTGCGACATAACGAAATAATAAAAGTTACTACAAAACCATCGGTTTAGTGACTGCTCGGTGTGTGTACGATGCTGATTTCCGTTGCGGGCAATCGCTTTCCGCGGGCACGGCTTCAGTCTCCTCAAAAAGCAAAGTTCGCTTTTCTGCGGGGTCTTCAACTCGTGCTGTTCCCGCAGGAGTCGATTGTCCTCCACTCCAATCAACATATCATATTGACATAACCAAGTTAATATTTAACAATCGTGTAATTTTAATTAAATGACTTCTAGAAAAGAGTTTATATTTCATGAAATTATTTTGTGATTTAGGTATATCTTTACTATCTTTGTATCAGAAAACGACTGTATCAGTTTCTTAAAGATTTCTTACAAAATATCAATTTTCCAGTCAGGATCAAATCCTGATTAGACATCTATAATAGCGAAGTATGCTGCCGGAGCGGCGCTTAGTCTATACTTAACGTATCAGTTGATTATCTCAAAGTCGTTACGTCGCAATTATATAAATAGTGATAAATTATGAGAAAACCCTAAAAAAAAACCGCCCTCAAGGGGCGGTAAAATGGAATGAACTAGATTAATAGAAATTTAAGCTTTCGCTGTTTCAGGTACTTGTAATCCAAGACCTTCAGCTATACGAGTACCGTATTCTGGATCTGCTTTATAGAAGTTCTCGATTTGACGTAATTTAATTTCGTCCTTTTCGACAGGCTTCAGCCCATCAACGATATTGTTAACTAGTCGAGTGCGCTCTTCTGGATTCATAAGACGGTATAGGTCACCAGCTTGTGTGTAATGATCATTGTGATCATAAGCTACACTGTCTGCAAATCCAGAAACCTCAAATGGAGCAATCTTGTTTTCTGGAGTTTCAGCTGGTCCGTTAAAACTGTTCGGTTCGTAGTTTAAAGAACCACCGCCATTGCCATCGAAGCGCATTTGACCATCACGTTGATAATTGTGGACAGGTGCTTTTGAAGCATTAATAGGCAATGCGTTATGGTTAGCACCTACACGGTAACGGTGAGCATCAGAATAAGCAAATAAGCGTCCTTGTAACATTTTATCCGGAGAAGCTTCAATTCCAGGTACAAAGTTACCAGGAGAAAGTGTTACTTGCTCTACTTCCGCAAAGTAATTTTCAGGGTTCTTATTTAGTGTCATTTTACCAACTTCAATAAGTGGGTAATCTTTATGAGACCAAACCTTTGTTACATCGAATGGATCGAAATGGTACGAATTCGCATCTTCAAGAGGCATGATCTGAACTTTAAGTGTCCAAGATGGATAATCCCCTTTGTCGATTGCGTTATATAAGTCTTCAATATGGTAATCTGGGTTTTCTCCTGCGATTTTAGCAGCCAATTCCCCGTCCATATTTTTAACACCTTGATCAGCAATAAAGTGGTATTTTACCCATACACCTTCGCCTTGTGCATTAACCCACTTGAACGTATGGCTTCCATAACCGTTCATATGACGTAATGTAGCTGGTAAACCACGATCACCGTGTAAGTAAGTTACTTGGTGTAGAGATTCAGGTGAATGAGACCAGAAATCCCATACCATATTTGGATCCTTTAAGTGAGTAGCTGGATTACGTTTTTGGGTGTGGATAAAGTCAGGAAACTTAATGGCATCACGAATGAAGAAGATAGGTGTGTTATTACCTACTAAGTCATAGTTTCCTTCTTCTGTATAAAACTTCACTGCAAATCCACGAGGATCTCGCACTGTATCTGCAGAACCTAGTTCGCCTGCTACAGTTGAGAAGCGGATGAACATTGGTGTCTTTTTACCAACTTCAGATAAAAAGTTTGCTTTTGTGTATTTGGATAGGTCGTTTGTCACTTCAAATACGCCGTGTGCACCTGCACCTTTAGCGTGAACTACACGTTCAGGTACTCTTTCACGGTTGAAGTGCGCAAGCTTTTCTAATAGGTGTACATCTTGAATTAATGTTGGACCACGGTGGCCTGCTGTGATGGAGTTTTGATTATCTCCAACGGGAGCGCCAGTGCTAGTCGTTAAGTATGTTTTGTCCTTACTCAATGTTTTAACACCTCTCCTTTTCATAGTTTAGTAACATGTACAATTATAATATAAATCTATTAAAAATCAATATTTATTTATAATAATTTTAATTAAAGGAATAAGCCTTGAAAGCAAACGGTGTAGAAGTGGAGAGGGAATAATCTTCTTCTGAGAATTACGTGGTGGTTATTTCTTATGCTTATCTTACCATGTTTGTAAGTAGTAAAGAAATAAAGACGCTCGAAGAATCATACCGATTTTATTTCTAAACAAAAAAAGAGACAGCCTGCAAAGGGAACTGTCTCTAAGAGAAAACACTCTAAAGGGATTCTAAGTTTTTGTTAATTGGGGGTAAACAAAAGCAATCAAATAGTACTCTAAAGTGTTTTCTAGTATCTAGTACATGTAAAGATGGAAGTGAACTATACATGTATTATAAATGATATTGATAATCATTTTCAATAGAAAAAATAAATTTTTTTCGCAATTGCGCAAAACTGGGAGTTTTATCCTATCATTTAACCTGAATAAATGATAAATAATGATCGTTGCCATAACAATTTCAATTCCCAAGTTATTCGATTAGCATTACAATCATGGAGGTAAGTCATCTATGTTAGGGGGCGAGTGTATGCTTGTCAGAATAAATCATTATATAGAAAAGTGGATGGCCATCATTGCGCCATTAAGCGTATTAATAGGAGTGATGTTAGAGTCGTGGCTTGCTCCACTAGCGATGCTGGTACCGTGGATTTTTGCCTTTATGACTTTTACAGGTAGTTTGGGATCGACCTTCGAATCCTTAAAAAGGGCAGTGCTCCATCCAATTCCTATTATTCTCATTCTTGGAATCCTTCATATTGTTATGCCTTTATGGGCTTGGGGCATGGGTTCTCTAGCTTTCCGAGGGGATTCATTTACGATTACAGGATTAATCCTTGGGATGATCATTCCAACAGGGATTACGAGCTTTATTTGGGTGTCCATGAAACGGGGGCATGTTGCGCTGACGTTATCGATTATTTTAATAGATACAATCATATCTCCGTTTGTTGTCCCTTTTACGCTTTCATTGTTTGTAGGGGAATCCGTTGAGATGAATGTTTGGGACATGATGAAAGGATTAATAGGGATGATTGTAGTGCCATCTATCCTGGGGATGATTTTAAATCACCTTACCAAAGGGGAGTCTAAAAAGGTTCTTTCTCCCATCCTTTCTCCATTTTCAAAACTAGGGTTAGCTTCTGTTATTATGATTAACAGTGCAGTAGTGGCTCCATACCTCGTGCCGTTTAATGCGCACTTAATCAAAATTGCAGTCGTTGTCTTTACCATTGCCTTTACGGGATATCTCCTATCGTGGCTATTTGCTCGATGGTTGAGACAAGAGGACGAAGTAGTTATTGCACTTACGTTTACCGGTGGAATGAGAAATATTAGTGCCGGTGCGGTTATCGCGGTTGCTTATTTTCCGTATCCAGTAGCTGTCCCTGTAGTAATTGGCATGCTTTTTCAACAAGTGCTAGCCTCCATTTATGGGTACATCATTGAAAAAAGGTTACTGTCGAAACCGGTTGTACAATATGAAAAAGAAAAAACCTTAAAAAGGGATTGACTCTAACGTTACGTCATAGTTTACGATGGAATGGAGGTGGTTGATGATGTATCAAATCAAAGAGGTTGCTGAGCTCGCGGGCGTTAGTGTCAGGACGCTGCACTACTATGACCGGATTGGGCTTTTAAAGCCAGATGTCGTAAAAGATAATGGGTACCGATCCTATACAGAAGAAGATTGTGCACGTCTTCAACAAATTCTCTTTTTTAAAGAGTTGGGATTTTCATTAAAGGATATCCAAGCAACCATTGACCGGCCGGATTTTGATAGAAGGAAAGCATTGATTAACCACCAAAAGCTTTTAGAGGAAAAAAAGCATCGACTTGATCTACTACTGCAATCTGTTCAGAAGACGATCGAGTCGTTAGATGGAGGTATGAAAATGAGTGTAGAAGAAATGTTTGAGCCATTTGATATGAAAAAGATCGAAGAACATCAGAAGAAATATGCGGAAGAAACAAAACAAAAGTACGGGGAAACAGATGCTTACAAGGAGTCAGCAAGAAGAGCCAAGCAATATACGGAGGATGATTGGCGTCAAATCAAAGAGCAGAACGATGAAATATATCGGGCTTTAATTCTTCGTATCGATCGGGAACCAGGAGATTCTGAAGTACAGGACTTAATAGGGCGTTATCGACAATCCATTACGGATAACTTTTATGAGTGTACACCAGAAATATTCCGTGGTTTAGGGGAGTTATATGTTTCGGATGAGCGGTTTACTAAGAATATTGATCAATATAAAGAAGGGCTCGCTGCCTTTATGAGCAAGGCCATTCGTATTTATTGTGACAATCTAGAAGTCAAGGAAGATTAAACAGGACCCACCTCTTTCATGAGGTGGGTCCTTTATCTGTTAGGTTCTATTGTTCTTATTCATTAAATCGAGGAATGATTGAAAGATTTCAATTCCCTGATATGCAAATAACCAAATCGCAGAAAAAGAAAACAGTCCAATCATAATCATCCGAACTATTGGAAACATTGCTATTCCTCCTTTATTGCTTGTAGGATTAGGTATTAGCGATGATCAATTAAGTAGGATGACTGATAGTAAATTGGTGTTAAAAACCTACGCCAGATGGAGCGATCAGGTTGTACAAACACCGAAAGGATAACAAGTATCAAACTTATGAAAGTAAGGGTTGAACCAAATACGGCATTTCCTTTTTGATCTGGATGTACATCTAGATGCCAATCCGTTACCTCTGCTTGCTCTATTCCCTCTGAAGAGACTGCTACAGGATGATAAGAAGCGTCCGAATAGGCCACTTGGTAAGGGGTATTAGCTAGAAAGGCGAGGAAAAATACAAATGGAATCATCTTTTTAATAAACAGTTTCTTTTCCCCCTTTAGCCTTTGCTTTTTCTTATGATAATCCATGACAAGGCACTGTGTAAATCATATTTGTTCGATGGAAATCTACATATTATAACAGTAACCGTTTACGAAACGTGTGAAATGGTATTTTGTACAGAGAGTAATTTTTTTAAAGAAGACCCTATCAAAATATATGTCCCCGAATAAGCTAAAAGAAGAAGGGGGAAAGAATACATGACATGGTTTGGGTTTGTTTTGTTAGCATTAGCAAGCTTTCGATTTACACATCTACTTGTATATGATCAAATAACAAAAAGATTGCGAGATCCTTTTATAGAGGAAGAGGAAGAAGAGCTTTCGGATGGAACAGTTGAAGTCCTGATTCATACGAAAGGAACGGGAGTCCGGAAGTTTGTAGGAGAATTGCTTAGCTGTCATTGGTGCACAGGTATATGGTCCGCTGCTATATTGTATGGTTTGTATGTCTTATTGCCTGGGATTGCAACTCCAATAATTATGATCTTAGCAATTGCTGGACTGGCTGCTATCATTCAAACATTACTAGATAAATGAGAAAACTCCCCGAATTACGGGGAGTATTATTTTAATCCTTTTTCTTTTTTCCACATCCACAACCGGATCTTCTACGTTTCACTACACGTTTATTTTTCACGCGTTTTCTTAATGTTTCTCTGCTCAAAACATTCACCCTCTTTCAAAGATGATTAATTCGTTCCTAATTATTATATGTAGAAAAGTGAGGGCGGGAAGGGCCATTACCCTATAGATTTCTCCATAACATCATAGACAGTCTGTTTGTTAGATTCCTAGTTCATATCGTGGTAAAATAATATAGTTACACAGCAGGATAAAAGGGGAATCGCTTTGAAGAAGAGACGAGGTACACGCATAACTAGGAGAAAGCTTCTTATTGGGTTTATCGGTATGCTGTTTGGCCTTTATGCAGTAGCTTATCTTGCGGCGAATTATGAGGGAAGTCCACCAGAGTCGCCTTATTCGTTATCTGCTCAAGTCCTTGAATATGAATCCGAAGTAGAGGCAGAACTGAAAAAAGCTGGCTTGGAAAATTATACAGCTGTTGTATTAGCCTTAATGATGCAGGAAAGTGGAGGACGCGGTACAGATCCAATGCAAGCTTCGGAGAGCTACTGCGGAGAAGTCGGTTGTATTAAAGATCCGAATATATCTATTGAAAAAGGAGTCGAGTATTTTGGACGAGTCCTTACCGCAGCAGATTATGATGTGAAATTAGCCTTGCAATCTTATAACTTCGGACGTGGGTTTATTGATTTTGTCCAACAAAATGGTGATGGATATACCCAGGATTTAGCTATTCAATTCTCGCAACAAAAATATAAAGAGCTTTCTCATACAGGAAAATATAGCTGTATTCGAGAGGAAGCGGAGAAATATGAAGCTTGTTATGGAGATATCCTGTATGTGGACGCTGTGTTGAACTATTACGAAGAGGCGCTAAAGCATACGAAGGATACAAAGGTAGTCGCGTTTCAATCAAGTTAGTGCTCACTGCAAATGGTAGTGGGCTTTTATTTATTTTTATAAGAGGATGTTCAAAAAGTCCGGGAAAAATCGCTTTGAACTTCTACGTTGGCTTGCATCTCCGTTCCTCATGTATGTATAAGAATACATTCCGGTACTTGATGCTGCGCCGCCTTGAACTTCTTTGCGCTTTTTGTCCTCCTTTTGAACTTTCATTTAAGATTAGAAAGAAGGATCTACATGACGGAACAACGAGAACCTATTTGGACAAAAAGCTTTATTAGTATTGCGGTAACACAATTTATCGTGTTTGTAGCCTTTTATACATTACTCACGACATTGCCGATTTATGTGATTGATAACCTTGGGAAAACAGAAGCGGAAGGTGGACTAGTTGTTACGACGATTCTAGTTGCAGCAATCCTCGTTCGTCCTTTTTCCGGAAAGATTTTAGAGTGGATAGGAAAGAAAAAAGGATTGTTTCTCTCCATGACTGCATTTGCTCTTGTCCTGTTTTTATATATATGGATTGACCAGTTCGTACCTTTATTGATCCTTAGATTTATACACGGTCTTTCCTTCGGCATTTTGACGACAGCAACTGGTGCTATTGCCGCAGATGTGATCCCGATGCAACGAAGAGGGGAAGGATTAGGATACTTTGCCATGTCGATGAATATTGCTGTAGTGGTGGGGCCGTTTATTGGATTAACGCTCTTGCAATGGATAGACTTTCGAACACTATTTATCTTTTTAAGTGTATTTACACTTCTGGGAATATGGTTTGCTGGCATCGTCTCTGTACCAGAGGATTTAGAAGAAGTGGAAACGCCGAAAAAAGGATTTACGATTCATGATTTATTTGAAATAAAAGCAATACCAATTGCGGTTATTAGTAGTTTAGTTGCATTGTCTTATTCTAGCGTTCTTTCCTTTATTTCGGTTTATGCCAAGTCACTTGGGCTTACAACCGCAGCTGGGTATTTCTTTTTAGTGTTTGCGATAGTGATGATTGCTTCCAGACCATTTTTAGGAAAATTATTCGATTCAAGAGGACCTTCCTGGGTCATTCTTCCATGTCTAGCTGTATTTGCAATTGGATTATACCTATTAAGTTTCACTGATTCAGCACTACTTCTCTTGTTAGCCGCTGGAATCATTGGACTAGGTTACGGCTCATTATTGCCGAGCTTCCAGACTATGGCGGTTCAAGCGGCCCACCCTAAAAGAAGCAGTCACTCTACAGCTACCTTTTACACGTTATATGATTCTGGGATTGCATTAGGCTCGTTTTCACTAGGCTTAATCGTGACACAATTTGGGTATGAAAAGCTGTACCTAATCTGTGCTGGTATTGTTGTGGTTATTATTGGTTTGTTTGCTGCCTTTCAACAGCGACAAAGAAAAACAGAAAATGTCGTAGATACAACTGGTTAATCGTAAGAAAATTCTTTAAAATAGATGAGGGACTATAGAAAGAGAGGGATAGAACAATGACAAAAAAAGTCTATTTTAACCATGACGCAGGTGTGGATGACCTCGTGTCCTTATTTTTATTAACACAGATGAAAGATATCGAAGTAACTGGTGTTTCCGTTATACCAGCGGATGGATATTTAGAGCCAGGAGTATCTGCTAGTAGAAAAATTATTGATCGATTTAGTGACTATTCCATTGAAGTGGCTCCGTCCAATTCAAGAGGGGCGAATCCATTTCCGAAAGATTGGAGAATGCATACATTCTATGTCGATGCTTTGCCGATTCTGAATGAAAGTGGAAAGATGGAAGCACCTTTAAGTGAAGAGTATGCGCACACGCATATGATTCAGACCATCCGCAAGACGGAAGGTAAAACGACCTTGCTATTCACTGGGCCATTAACGGATTTAGCTAGGGCTTTGGATGAGGCACCAGATATTGAGGACAAGATTGAGAAGCTAGTCTGGATGGGTGGAACTTTCCAAGAAGTCGGAAATGTCGAAGAACCAGAGCATGATGGTACAGCGGAATGGAATGCCTTCTGGGATCCAGAAGCAGTACAACGTGTATGGGCTAGTGGGTTAGACATTGAAATGGTTGCTTTGGAAAGCACGCAGCAGGTTCCGTTAACATTAGATGTTCGGAATCACTGGGCATCCCTTCGCAAGCATGAAGGAGTAGATTTCCTGGGGCAATGCTACGCAGCTGTCCCACCTCTCGTTCATGTAGAGACAAACTCCACGTATTTCCTCTGGGACGTACTAACAACGGCCTCGATCGGAAAACCGGAACTTGTTTCCTCGAAAACAGTAAAAAGCACAGTTCTTACGGAAGCGCCGCAGCAAGGTAGAACAGTGTTGTCCGAAAACGGCAGGGAAGTTCGTGTTGTGTATCATGTCGAAGCAAAGGACTTTTTTGATTATATGACGGGATTAGCCCAACAAGTTAAATAAGGAGACTGGCTATGAAACGAGTAATTATTGATACAGATACTGCAGGAGACGACACAATTGCTATTTTAACAGCGTTACATCACTTCGAGGTTGAAGGCATTATGATTACAGGTGGAAATGTCCAATTTGATCAGCAAGTGGAAAATGCACTTTATACGATTGAAGTGGCTGGGAAAAGTGGACAAGTTCCCGTCTATAAAGGGTTTGAAAAGCCGATTATGCAGACGGGGGAGACGGAGCATCGTACGGTAGAGGACGTTCATGGAAGCGATGGAATGGGAAATAGCTTCTTTGCTAAAGCGGTCCAACGGCCTGAGGAAGGTCATGCTATTGACTTTCTTATTGAAACAGTACATAACAATCCGGGAGAGATTAACTTACTTGCGATTGCACCTTTAACAAATATTGCATTAGCGATCAAAAAAGACCCAACAATTGTTCCGGAGATAGCTCATTTGTATATTATGGGGGGGACGAACAATGCGCTAGGGAATATTACTCCTGCGGCGGAATATAATTTCTTCGTTGACCCTGAAGCGGCACGTATCGTGTTGAATGCAGGCATCCCGATTACGATGGTAGGCTGGGAAATGTGTACGAAGTATTCCCTCATGTTCGATTCCGATCATGAGGAAATCTCGCAAATAGAAACGAAAGGTGCTCAATTCTTTCAAGATGTAAATAAAGTCGTCAAAGAATTTAATAAAAAAGTTCACCGTTTGGATGGGACGACACACCCTGATGTACTCCTTATGGCAATAGCAGCAGATGAATCGATTATGTTGGAGTCGAATTCTTATTATGTGGATGTCGAAACTTCAGGTGAATTTACTCGTGGATATAGTATTGTGGACATAAATGGAAGGTTAGAGAAACCAGCCAACGTTCGCGTATGTGAAAAGGTTGATCGGAAAAAGTTTAAAGATATTCTGTTTTCTGTCTTAGTGGCTATTCAATAATAAAAGAACATCCTTCTTTTCTTTCAGAATGGAAGGATGTTTTCATACGGTGATAAGGGGGATATTATGATTGATTTTCGAAGTGATACAGTAACATTACCGTCTGAAAAGATGCGGAAGGCAGCTTATGAAGCTGAGGTGGGCGATGATGTGTATGGCGAGGATCCATCCGTCAACAAACTGGAAGAAAAAGCGGCTGAAGTGCTAGGAAAAGAAGCATCATTATTTGTGACGAGTGGTACACAAGGAAATCAAATTGCAGCCTTAACCCATTGTCGTCCAGGTCAAGAAATTATCCTAGAAGCCAATGCCCACATTTTCTTATATGAAGGTGCAGCTATCTCGGCCTTTGCTGGTGTTCAACCGCGAACAATCGAAGGAAATAGAGGGGCAATGGATCCTAAATTAGTAGAAGAAAGTATTCGGGCGGAGGATGTACATTTCCCGGAAACTGGAATGATTTGTCTAGAGAACACCCATAACAAGGCAGGAGGAGCCATTGTACTGGTGGAAAATATGCGAGCCATATACGCGGTCGCGCAAAAGCACAACACTCCTGTTCACTTAGACGGTGCTCGCCTATTTAATGCAGCAGTAGCGAGTGGTCGAGATGTGAAGGAGTTTGCTCAGTACACAGATACGGTTCAATTTTGCCTTTCTAAAGGACTAGGTGCTCCAGTTGGATCGATTATTGCTGGTTCAACCGATTTTATCCAGCAGGCAAGAAAGTGGAGAAAGCGACTAGGTGGAGGCTTGAGACAAGCAGGAATCATTGCTGCACCTGGACTTCTTGCTCTGGAGGGAAATGTGGAGCGCTTAGAAGAAGACCATTTCCATGCTAAACAATTAGCGAATGGATTATCGCAAATTGATGGATTAGAAGTAGTGAACCAAGTGGAAACGAACATCATAATGGTCCAAATCACGAAAGAAAATGGTTCCACGGAACAGTTATTAGATGCGATGAAACAACACGGTGTTTTAGCTGGAGGAATGGGTTCAGATTGTATTAGATTCGTTACCAATTTAGATATTTCCAAGGTTGATATTGAACATGCTTTAAGTATCATTCAGAAAATTATATGACGATAAGAAAAGCCTTTACCCGCTGTCAGTAAAGGCTTTTCACTATTTCATTGCTCCCAGTAAATCATATCTGGTCCAGTCTTGATTCGGACAAATCCTGATTTCTCTAGGACACGAATGGAACCTATATTCTCTGGTAAGCATTCCGCTAGAATTTTTCCCACCTTAGGCTCTGTACGTAACCAGTTTACAAATCCAGAAACGGCCTCACTAGCAATTCCTTTTTTCTGATAGAAAGGGACAACGCCATACCCAATTTCTACAGATCCGTTTTCATCAGGACTACCTTTACATCCAATCTCTCCGACGATCATTTGAGTTTGATTGTGGACGATTAAATAGCTCCACTTACTAAATTCAGGATTGTTTGTAAGCTGTTCTTCGATAAACGGTAATATTTCTTCATAATCAGGATTTGGCCATTCTGCCGAAACCTTTACCTCTAGTAATGCTTCTAATTCGGATTTTCCCATAATTGTGGCTGTTATCAATTCTTTTGTAAAAGGGATTAACGTTAATCTTTTTGTATGAATCAATTTTGTAAACCTCCAGATTAATTAGTGGATAAGTGTTTCTGGAGATGGAATCATAGACCTCGCTCCTATATGTTTCTATACGTATTATAATGGAGCTTGGACACTTGTACAATGTGCATTAAAGTTCCAATCTATGTGGCTGATGGTCGGCATCATTCATCAACCTAATTTCAGAAGGGGTAATATCTAAAACGACGTAATTCGGGTCATCTGGCCCTTCAAACCAAGGCTCTAAATCATCGTTCCATACCATCTGTTTTACGTCATTTGAATCTTTCACTTTGGCTTTTCCTTCGATTTCTAAATACGTATCATTCAACCCTTTATTCTCATATCCGATTAGGATATGAACTTGGTCGTTTTCTTGTAAATCTTCTACCTTGTGTGTATCTTTGTCCGTTGCTGAATATAAGTGGAAGCCTTCTTCATGAAAAAAAGTCATATAACGCGAAAATGGTTTGTTATCCTTAATGCTAGCTAGCGTTCCTATTTGATTCTTGTCCAATATCTGCTGTACTTTTTCTTCTAATTGTTGTTTGTTCACTTTACATCCTCCTCGGTATAAGTAAGTTTAGTATGTGAGAATTACACGGAATTATGTTAAGTGAGAACCTCATAAAGTGCTTGTCAATCCTGGTTGTAACGATTAAGCTTTGAGTAGCAAAGCAAAGGAGTGTGCGTCTTGAAGATCTTGATTATAAGTGTAATATGTGTGATTGTCGTCATCCTTGTATTAGGATTAACGCTTATGACGATTTCAAAGGGATACGGGTATAAGCATAAGGTTGACCCTTTGCCAGCAGGAAAGGAAGATGATCAGAATTCCCGTTCTAATCGCGATTCCTGATATAAGAAAAGAGTCTCTAATCATGTAGAGACTCTTTCATATCGTTACAAGCTTTTCTTGTAAATAGTAACGGAATCTTGCTTTGTCAGCTTTTTGAAGTTTCCGAACTCAGGACGAGCAATGACGGTCTTCTCTGCCATTTCTTCTATAGTATCTTCTGTGATGTCATAATACGCTAAGCGAGATGGGGCACCAATACTGTTCCAAAATTCTCGTAGCTTTTGAATTCCTTCCAATGCTACTTCTCGGTCATCTTTACCCGAATCATCTACATCAAACACACGTACAGCTAACTGTTTAAAGCGGCCAACATTCTCATCAAGCACGTATTCCATCCAGTTCGGGAAAAGAATCGCAAGTCCACCGCCATGTGGAATGTCGTGAACAGCGGACACGGCGTGCTCGAGATTGTGAGAAGCCCAATCTCCGTTGTAGCCCATGTTCACCATACCATTTAATGCCATCGTTCCGTTGTATAAAATCGTAGCACGATGCTCGTAGC